>CAWUOF010000324.1:0-5376 GCA_963923765.1 uncultured bacterium
ATAGAGGATATCATTACCTTCATTGCCATAGAGGATATCATTACCTTCATTGCCAGATATTGTATCATCACCTTGTAAGCCTTCTATAGCAATATCATTTGCTGGTGTTTCTGTCAGGAAATCATTATTTATAGTACCAATGTTTATCAGCATTTTTTCACCTAAAACCTAACTCTTTTATGGTTCTTTATGGTAATTTAGAAAGTTTTTTCATTTAATAATAAAATTTTGATAAATAAGGTAAATTTATTTTTTATTATTGGTTTTTACTTTCAGTTAAATTAAGCACTTAATTAGACAACTTAATTAGACACTAAATTAAGTTTTTCTTCAACAGTCTGGCTATTAATATAATAGTTTTATAATAGTTTTGGGAAGGGGCTTATATCCTAAACCTTGCTATAATTATATGAGTATATATTACTATTTTTATAAATATTTGATTTGGTTACAATTTTTAATATTAAATCTTGTTTAACATTAATTTTTTATTTTAAATAAGATATACCCTTTGTTATTTTTTGTGAAAAAGTTTAATAAATTATATAGTAGTCACTATGAATGTGAGGACAAAACCCGCATCAGTCACATCGATTAATTAAAAAGGAGAACAAATGATTATATTATTTAGAAGCGATGTTGGATGCATCTCCTAATTGCCAAAAAACCAGATGGTAAATATATAAATATAAGTGGATTTTTGGGCATAATCTAATAAGAACGAAGACAACGCAACAACAGTTATTTACAAATATGAAAGGCACTCATACTTGTTGCATGAATGCCTTTTGTATGCTATATCTAAGCTAAAATTAAAAATATTTTTTCAAAATCAACCAGAAAAATTCAGGTTTTAGGACTTACCCAGATACTCTGTATATAATAGCTTTGACGGTATGTTACGCTGCGCTAATACACCCTACTGATAGAGGCTTTGCGTAAGTCCTGGGTTTAATGGGTTAATTTCTAATTATTAATTTTTAATTTTCCTAGCTTGAAAAACTTAACGCAATTGAGAGGCTATTTGACTAAAGGGCACAAAATATTCTTGAGGTAAAAGCACGGGTTTTTTAGAAAAAATTAATTTACCTCGATGATTTATCCGATTAATCACTACTCCTAGAGGTCGCTGGAAATGGTGAGAATGGGATTCGCAATAGGCATTATATAATTGCCGAGCATTTTTTAAAAAAGCAGGTTCGATTAATTCTGGAGAAATGGTTAGATTTTCTTGATTTTCTGTTAATTTTATTTCCGTGTTTAACACCAGCTTTCCCCCCTTGATTTACCGGATTATAGATTTATGATTTTGCTATAGTAGAAACGGAAAAATTTAAGTTTTCTGATGAGTAATAACAAAAAGCTTAAACAGAAAATTTTTAAGCTTGACAACATCAGAAAATAGATAATTTAAATGCAATACAACTTAAATTTGCCGTTTCTACTAAATTAAAAAATCGTAAATCTCTTTACGGACTATTGTAATGCATTAATTAATGCATTTCCCATAGCTTGACAGCCTAAGAGGTTTTTTCCTTCTGACATGATATCGCCGGTGCGATCGCCGGCGGCCAAGACTTTTAATACTGCTTCTTCAATATTATTAGCTGCTTCTGGTTGATTTAAGCCATAACGCAACATCATAGCAGCACTAAGAATCTGAGCTAATGGATTAGCCTTATCTTGTCCAGCAATATCTGGCGCAGAACCATGTACAGGTTCAAATAAACCTGGACCGTTAGCACCCAAACTTGCAGAAGGTAGCATTCCGATACTACCTGTGAGCATAGCGGCAGCATCGGAAAGGATATCACCAAAAAGATTTCCTGTCACGATGGTATCAAACTGCTTAGGCCACCTGACTAATTGCATAGCCGCATTATCGACATACAGATGAGATAGTTCTACGTCTGGATATTCTTTACTCAATTTAATAATACAATCTCGCCATAATTGTGATACTTCTAATACATTGGCTTTATCTACGGAACATAATTTGCCCCGGCGTTTCCGTGCGGTTTCAAAAGCTACTCGTCCGATCCGTTCAATTTCGGATTCGTAATAAGCCATTGTATTTACGCCGCGTTTTTCTCCGGTTTCGGTGACAAAAATTCCTTTCGGTTGTCCAAAATAAATTCCACCGGTCAGTTCTCTGATTACCATGATATCGACACCTTCCACTATTTCTGGTTTTAGTGTGGAAGCATCTATTAATTGTGGCAGTATTTTCGCTGGGCGGAGATTGGCAAATAATCCTAGACCCGATCGAATTCCTAATAATCCTGCTTCTGGGCGTAGATGGGAAGGTAAATCATCCCATTTATATCCTCCTATAGCTGCTAGGAGTACCGCGTCACTGTTGCGGCATATTTCTAGTGTTTCTTCTGGCAGGGGAACACCGGTCGCGTCAATGGCTGCGCCACCGATTAGGGCTTGTTTAAATTCAAAGTGAATATCGAATTTTTTCCCTACTACTTTCAAGACATCTACCGCTACTGCCATGATTTCTGGTCCTATACCATCTCCGGGAAGTAGGGTAATGCGATAGTTTTGACTCATATCTATTTTGTATTTTCAATGTTCATAGGAATGTTATTCCAAACTTTTCATTATATCGGATTTTATGTATTTAATTATGATTTTTTTCTTTTTAGCTTATAACCTTAAATTTAGGGGAAATTTTTAGTGGGGCTATGCTCACAGGGTGATAAAGAGGGTAAAAGTAAGATAAGTTGTAAAGTGTAGTCAAAATGTGGTAAAAAGATGGTCATATCCGTACCATCATCAGGGTTTCTGTTTCTCCTATGGGTGGATTGTACAGTAATTCGCACACTTGCGATATTTGTTGCGGGTTTAGAGGTTGGAAAGGTATGCCCAATTTTACTTGTTTTTTAGTTAGTGTGTTGGCGATATTCTTGTAAAATGGTTTAGCTATCCTCTTAATATATTATTTATATTATTTTAGAATAAAATAATTGTTACAAGATTTACTAGTAAACATATTTGATGGGCAAATATTACAAATTATTTATGATAGATAAAGTTGGAATATTTTTAGATATTGAAAACTTAGCTGGTTGGCTTAAATTAGATGGAGGAGAAACTCTACTTGATAGAGCTAGCGAATTAGGTAGTGTTGTAGTTCGTCGTGCTTATGGTGATTTTAGTTTGGCATCTGTTAGCAAAAGACAATCTGAATTGAATTTATTGGGATTTGAATTTGTTCATGTTTATCATCCAGTTAAAGGGAAAAACTCTGCTGATATTCAAATTGTTGTTGATGTGATGGAATATTTAACAAGAGTTCCTGATCTTCAATGGTTTGTATTGGCAACAGGAGATGCTGATTTTTCACCATTATTTAGAAGATTAAAAGAGTTAGGAAAATCTGTTGTTGGAATTGGACCAAAATCGAAATTAAGTGAAGTCGTGAAAAAATCATGCAATCGCTTTATTTATACAGATACAAGTGTTGATATAGCTACATCTGTTATAGAAAATAAAGAACTACAAGAATCTTCCTTAGAGTTATTAGACAAAATTTTAAATAGAAATACTGATGAAATTCCTGTATCTGCACTAAAAATGGCAATTTTAGAACTTGATCCTTCGTTTGATGAAAGAAATTTTGGTTATTCAAAATTCTTATCACTTTTAAAAAGTGTTCCTGATATTGTTGGATTACGATTTGATAAACAAAAAACAACTTGGTTTGCTAAGTCTGCCGAAGACGAAGACTATGAAATCCAAAGTTTACCCACAAATAAAAATAATCCAAATCAAAATATACAACCTACCTCAGACTTATATAAAAGATTATTAAAAAAAATTGGATTAAGATTATGTAACAAAAAATTACTATGTGAATCTATAGTCAAACTTAATGAAAAATTTAGGGGAAAATTTAGCACAGCAGAACAATTAGAATTTTTATTTGATGTGTTTGGCGGTCTTTATAGTCGTGGCGAAATTAGATCAGCTTCTTTTCTCCTTTATAAATCTGGTTACATTGTTAAAGATGAATCAGTAAAAAATAGGACTAATTTCTTACTAATATCAACACTCTCTCAAGAAGATATACTTAGAAAAATAGATCAAATTATATTATCCCGAATTTATTATCAATGTAAAACAAAAAATATAACAATTATTACGGATCTATGTATTCCTTTAATGATGAGCGATTATTTCAGAAATAAAACTAAACTTGAAGAAATGTTGTCTAAATATAAATTAGATTTTAAGTAATTGCGAAGTTTGTGGTACTATCTCGCAGATAACAGCTTTTTTGGTCGCTTTTTGAGTAGTAGAGAAGTTAGCGTCATCCAGGGAAATGGAGGTGCGATCGCTTTTTTTGGGGAGTAGAAATGCGATCGCATTAAGGCAGATTTTAAGAAAAATATTGCTAAAGCTAATGGGATGACGAAGTTGATTAAATTATAGCCGTTGCCGATAGTAGCGCAAGTATGGTAGAAAAAAAGGTCTGAAATATTCTTATGGTAGGAGTGTAGGCGTTGCATAGATGCGGGATTGGCTGGCGGTTGCAATGATTGAGGATTCGTTTCAAATTGGGTGAAATCATCCCACAAGCAACGCCTAAACTTTTGTATCAAAATTCAACATTTTTGGATTTTAGCACTTTAAAGAGAAGTAGAATTTATGCTGAATCAGATACATATTTAGATTAGATTTTTCATAATTATTGTATTTTTTAATGTTTCATTGTTATTGGGAATGAGTTGCAAAAATATCACTATTTTGTTTTTTTAAAACAGAGATTATTGGCGAAATAATTTCTTAAGGTAAAACTACTCCTTTAATATAATTTGGATCTTTGTAATCATGGGTAAAAGCTTGGGGTAATTCTTGTAAAGATTGATAACGGTGGGTAATCCAAGGGTCTACTTTTATTTTTCCTGATTCTATTAATTCCAGGGCTTGGATATAAGTTAATGGTCTTCGATGCATATCGAAACCACCCGATGCACCACAGGCAGCAACTAGGGTAGTTTCCAGAATTTGAAAATGATTTAAAATGCTTAAATCTAGTCCAGAATGACCTAAACCATATAGCAATACAGTAGACTGTTTACGAAGGACATCAGGCAGGGATTTAAAAGCGCTACCAGAGCCACAAGCATCGATGACAAATTCTACTTTTCTACCGTGAGTTTTTTCTTGTATGGCTTCGGTGATATCAATGCTTTGGGGGTCGAGAGTTTCTGCTCCAAAACTAGCTGCTAATTCGCGTTTTTTAGCTACAGGTTCGCTAACTAAAATTAATCCTTCATATTCTAATTCTTGTCGTAAATATTGAGTAAATAATAACCCTGCTGGACCTGCACCAAAAATTAATATTGAATGCACTTGAAAAGC
>CAWUOF010000325.1:0-5367 GCA_963923765.1 uncultured bacterium
AACCAGCTATCATTTTGCCATATTCTATTTCTGGCATAATGTTGCTAAGATTAGGCAGATTTTTATAATTTTTGCCTTCTTTCCAAGCGTAATCTCCAGTAGCATGAATTATAGGAATATTAGGGTATTTTTTCGCTGTTGTTAAGGCGTCGTCTTTGAAGTCATCGGAGTTAAAAATAATTACTTTTGCGCCTTTGGCAATTAAATCATCAGCTACTTGGGAACCTTTGATATTAGGTCGATCGCCTGGATTAACTTTATCTACATAGTCTAATTCTACATCGGATAATTTCTGCTTGACATATTCTATGCCCTCATAGTGGGCTTGACTCCAACCAGCGTCATTTTTTGGCCCGACCATGATTAAACCCACTTTAAATTTATCTTGGGTGTTACCTGTTGTTGGCTGGGCTGTAGAAGTATTTTTTGGCTCGATCGATGGGGTTTTGTTACAAGCGCTTAATATTACGCTGAGGGCAACCACGCAACTTAATTGTTTAATAATTTTAAATTTCATTGTTTTCTCAGCCTGAATAATTTGTATAGGTATTTGCAAGCTTCAGAATACAAGATGATATTTATATTGTAACAGTGTCCTAATATACAAATACCCCAGAAAAAAATCATATTTATTGCTGGCAGCTTTTCTGGATCTTTATTTTTTTAACAATTACACTCTTTTGGTACAATATTTACCTGACAGTTAGGTAATGTTACAAAATCGCAATAAATCTTAGAGTTTCACATTAATATATCATGTCAATTATTACAGAATAATAAGTCATTAAACAAAATATTAATAAGACTATCCTAAGTGAGAAATCTATTCTAAGCTATTAATTGAAGAGCAAATAGCTCTGAAAAATTTAAGACAGACTAAAGTGATTTTGAGGATGTTTTATGAAAGTTCCACAACCAGTTGACGGTGTAATCAAATATATTTCTGAAGCAGTATCTCGGATTTTTGGCCCCAGTGATGATGCTTATCCCCCGACAGGCGTACAACCATTTGAAGGCGAACCCTATAAAGGCTCTAAGTGGGAAGATTAATTAAATTAACAGCTTTGAAGTCTTTGTTTAATAGTTTTTTTACCCCCTGCAAGCCGTCTTGTCAGGGGGTTTAATTTGGGTAAGAAAATCGGGCCGGGTTTATTTTGGGTTAATTTTATAAAAGTAGGAAGAGGGATGTAATGAATCAAGATTTATGGTTATTTTTAGGTGCGATCGCCCTCCTAATTTTATACTTGCTTTTTTCGGCTATGACGGAAATGGGCACGAAATGGCCCTGGCGTAAGTAAATTTATATTTTTTTATTTTTTCTTGGTGGTAAATACACGAAATGTTACTAAAAATGCTAATCCAATGTACAAAAATACTGCTAACCAGTCTAGGATATTGCTAATAGTTATATGTTGGTAAGTGTCCATGATTTTTACTGTTATTTAACTAAAATTTTGCGTTTATTGGTCTGGGGTAACATTATTTATTTGGGATTTTACCCAATTTCTAAAGGCTTTCATGGTTTTATTTCTGCCTTCCCGTTTACTACATTCCAAATATTCAGGAATAACTTGCGCTACAGGTAAATTAGGGAAATTATCACTAATATTTGTTTGTATATATTTACCCGATCGCAGTACATTAATTTCTAAAGTTTCCCCATTAAATCGCCATAATTCCGGTACTCCTAATATTTCATAATTATTAAATTGTGTGCGGGAAGTAATATCAATTTCTATGGCTAAATCTGGGGGCGGTTCTATATTTAAATCTATGCGTTTTTTACCCCGAATAATAGCTTCATTTTGAATATAAAAACAATCATCTGCTTCTACGGCTTGCCGCATTTTTTCATTTTTAAAAGTAGTAGAGCCAAGGCTCCAAAATTCGATTTCTAATTCTTCCAGGATAATTTTTACTAGGTCACTAATAATTATTTTACCTGTTTCATGTTCTGGTAATGGGTTCATAATTTCTAACATTCCTTGACTATAATTAATTTTAGTCGATCGCCTTTCTCCCAATTCAGTTAATAATTCTTCGTACATTTGCCAAGAAACATCTTTAATTAGTAATTGTTGACCTGGAGGCACAATTAATTGTTTAATTTTTACTTGCATATTTTTTCCCTAATTATTTGGATGAAATAGGGGGTTATTACATAAATTACCCCCTATTTATTATAAAGACTGGTTTAAGAAAAAGCAAATAGCAGCACTAGCAATGGGAACAGTAAGATTATCAATACCAAGTTTAGAAAAAACTTCTAAAGTAGTGGCAGCAAAAGCAACAACTAGGGGAACTAAAAAAGTAGGCAAAATTACACCTTGAATTCCCAATAAAATTGAGCAAGTGACGATATAACTAATTAGAAACATGGTGAGGGAACCTTCCCAACTTTTTTTAATACCCCAAATTTGGTAAGGATGTTTACCGAAACTTTGACCAATTATGGCGGCAAAACCATCAGCCCAAGTCATAATTAAAATGCCGATCGCCGCATAATAGGGTTGTTGCAAAGGCCAAAACCAGGCAATTAGCACACCAATACTAACAGCATAGAAAAAAGTGCCAAAACTTTTACGTCCAACACTGTTAATACCAGGAAGGATCGGAAGTTTATAGGAGATAATAGCGATCGTCCCTGCCACAATTGCCGCCCCCATACCTATCCAAGCTGGCATTTGCAGCCACCAAGCGACTAAAATTACATTACCTGTACCAATGTGTACTATTTTACGGGCTATTTCGGGGTCAGTTGTTTGCCGAAAATATAGCCATTCTGCTGTTAGTACAACTATACCCAGCCAACCTGCTACTATTGCTAATTGAAACCACAAAGAGGCAACAAATTCTAAAGTATGCACAATGTCAAAAATTGATTAAATAGAATTACATATTTATCACTGTATTAGATTTTAGGTGTGGTATGAAATTAATATTGATGACCTTAATTCGTGGCTATCGAGCTTTTATTTCCCCCTTATTTCCTCCAGTTTGTCGTTTTCAGCCTACTTGTTCTTGGTATGCCCTAGAAGCGATCGAAAGATTTGGGCCTTGGCGTGGTACTTGGTTAGCCCTGCGTCGCATTTCCCGATGCCATCCCTTTCATCCCGGCGGTTATGACCCCGTTCCCCCTGCCCCAGAAAACCATCATAACCATCAAGATTAATTAAGTTTTAATTAAGTTAAATTAAGCTATTTTCCCACCAAAATCAAAGCTAAATTCTACTTAATTCCAATAATTACAAAAAGTTGTAGTAAATTAGAATAGTCTCAATATTTCCTAAAATTGGGAGCATCTCATCGAAAATAAATAACCGTTGTTGCGCTTTAGCGCTCATGGACTATGAATCACATTTACAGATATTTATCTAATTAAGATATTGCTCCCGAAATGCACCCAATTTATCTACAACATCCACTAAATTTTATTCATTAAAGGTATAATGAGCATGAAATTTAAACTCCTGGTAATTAGCGTATTTTTGGGCTGTCTAAGCTTAACAGCTTGTGCATCTAAACCAACAGCACCAGATCCGCTAAAAACTCTGCGCGAAACTAGACAATGCCAAGATTGCGACCTGAAAAATGTTACATTAATTAGTGAAAATCTTATTAATACTAATTTGGTTAATGCTCAACTAGAAAACTCTAATTTATTTGGTGCTAATTTAATAGGCGCTAAACTAAATAATACTAATTTAACTAATACTAATTTGGGTGCAGCTAACCTTACTAATGCTGATTTGACAGGGGCTAAATTGCAAGGTTCCTATATGTATATAGCTAATTTAGATAGTGCTAAACTTAGTGGTGTAGATTTAAGTGAATCCTATTTACGCATGGCCATATTAAGTAATGCGGTAATAGTTAGCTCTAATTTAAGTAAAACTGACTTGAGAGAAACTAAACTGAAAGGAGCAAATCTTACTGATACCAACTTAAGTGAATCTGATTTAAGAGAAGCTAATTTATCAGGGGTAAATCTAACTAATGCTAATTTAAATAAAACTAATTTAAAAGAAGCTAATTTAACAGGAGTTAACCTAAAAAGCGCCAAATTAATTAATGCTGATTTAACTCAAGCTTATTTAGGCGAAACAAATTTGAGTGCTGCTGATTTAAGTCGCGCTACTATGAAAGCAGTTAATTTAGAAAGTGCTAAACTAGAAAATGCTAATTTAAGTGGTGCTGATTTGAGTAACTCCTATTTATCGGCTGCAAATTTAAGCGGTGCTAATTTAAAAGGTGCTAAACTTACTAATGCTAATTTAATGGGTGCTAATCTTCAGGGTACAAAATTAGATGGCGCAGATTTAACTGGGGCTAATCTTACAGGTACAAATATTAGTGGAGTTGATTTACAAAATGCTAATATTAAAGATGCACAAGGATTGTCTTTTCCACCTAAAATTATTAAAATTCCTAAATAATAATCTCTATGAAACCTTATCAACAAGAGCCTATAGTTGAGTGTGGAGAACCTTTAATAGCTATTCCTGTAGATGTTTTTTCGTTAGTTTATCCCCATCCTTACCAACAATTAGTAGCACCATATTTAAATTATTCTCCTTTTTATGTACGGGCTGGAGTTTTAGATAGTTTAATTCAAGCTCAAAAATTACTACAACAACAGCATCCAGGATGGCGTATCCAAATATTTGATGCCTATCGACCGGTGGCTGTACAACAATTTATGGTAGATTATTCTTTTTCCCAATTGCTACAATTAAGGGGTTTAAAACTGCAAGAATTATCAATAGAAAAACGTCAAGAAATTTTACAGGAAGTATATCAATTTTGGGCGGCACCTAGTCTTGATTTAGCTACTCCTCCGCCCCATAGTACCGGTGCAGCGATCGATATTACTTTAGTAGATGCACATAATAATAATATTGATATGGGTTCCCCTATTGATGAAATTTCCCCACGTTCCTATCCTGATTATTTTGCCGATAGTAATAATCCTGTAGAACAATTATATCATCAGCATCGCCAATTGTTAGGTAATATTATGTTTACGGCGGGTTTTCAACGTCATATTAATGAATGGTGGCATTTTTCCCTTGGCGATCAAATGTGGGCTTGGTTGATAAATCAAAATAATCCTTTACATCCAGTTACAGCCCGTTATGGTAGGGTAGAATAGCAGATAATATTTTTAGAAAAATTAATTACAATAAGTAATAAAGGATTAAAATTTAATATGCAGGAATTTTTTAAAAATGCTAATATATTTTGGCAGGATAAACCAGGTTTACGTCAAGTTTGCCTCTGGGGTAGTATATTTTTTACCTTAACTTTAGTCATAGCTTTAAATCGTTATTTTAGCTTTTATACCACCTTTGATCATGGCTTATTTAA
>CAWUOF010000326.1:0-5323 GCA_963923765.1 uncultured bacterium
GATATTACTAATAAAAATTTTCAAGGGATAACCCATAAACTATTACCTAATATTACCCAAGCGATCGCCGATGCGCCAGACTTAAATAGTGCTTTAAATACTGCCTTAGCCAAAATTGGTAAAGCTACTAACTGGAATTATGGAGAAGCTTGGCTTCTTGATGAAAATAATAACATTCTTAAATGTAGCGCAACTTGGCATAGTAAACTTGAGCAAGAAATCTCGGAAAAATACTGGGATGCTAACAAAAAAAATGCCTGGACCAAACGCCTAGAAAAATTTAGAAAATTTCCGGAAAAACTAACTTTTGCCCCTGGTGTTGGACTACCAGGAAAAATTTGGATATCAAAAAAAATAGAATGGCTTACAGATATTTCCCAAGCATCAGAAGCTATTTGTTTACGAGATAATTATATTAAAAAAATCGGCTTTAAATCTGCGGTAGGAATACCCATTATAGCAGGCGATCGCCTCCTAGCAATTCTGATTTTTTTCTCCTATAACTATTCCTTACAAAATCAAACCGAACTAATTTTAGCCATTGCCCAACAATTAGGGGCTTTGTTACGACACAAACAGATAGAAATAGAGTTAGAAGAAAATCAGCGTCGGATGAAAAACTTCATAGACGCTTTACCTGGGGCGGTTTTCTCCTGTATGAATAATCGTGATCAATCTTTAAGCTATCTTTCTGAAGGTATATTAAATATCACGGGATATTCTAAAGAAGAAATACAAAATAATCAAAATTTTTCCTATAATGCCATTACGAATACAGAAGATTTACCCAAAGTCTTAAAAATAATAAATAACGCCATGAAATTACAAGAGAATTATATGGTAGAATATAGAATTAGCACCAAATCTGGACAAGAAAAATGGTTATGGGAAAAGGGAATAGGAGTATTTAATGAATTAGGGGAACTACTATTTATAGAAGGTTTTATTAGTGATATTAACGATTTTAAACAAGCTGAAGAAGCTATTAGAATACAAGCTTTAGTATTAGAAAATATGGCGGAAGGTGTTAGTATGTCAGATGAAAATGACATAATTTTACTAACTAATCCCGCCTTTGATGCCATGTTTGGGTACGATCGCGGCGAATTAAAAGGTAAAAATCTATCAGAATTAACCGCTACAAATTCATCGGAATATAACTTAATTAAAACTCAAATTATTGATGATTTAAAACAAAAAGGATTTTGGACAGGAGAATTTACAAATCGCAAAAAAAACGGTAGTTTATTTCCAACTTATGCCCATATTAGCAGCCTAGAAATAGCTGGCAAAAAATATTGGGTCAGTGTGCAATCAGATATTAGCGATCGCAAACAAACAGAAAATGCTTTACGTCAAGCTGAAGAAAAATATCGCAGTATATTTGAAAATGCCATTGAAGGTATTTTTCAAACTACCCCCGAAGGTCATTATATCACAGCTAATCCAATGTTAGCTCGCATTTATGGCTATGAATCCCCAGAAGAATTAACAGCTAACATTAGAGATATAGAACATCAATTATATGTAGATCCTCGCCGACGCGATGAATTTAAACATATTCTCCAAAAACAAGGAAATGTCCGGAATTTTGAATCAGAAGTTTATCGCAAAGATGGCAGTATAATTTGGATTTCTGAAAATGCCCGTGCCATTAAAGATGACCAGGGAAAAATAATTGGATATGAAGGCAAAGTAGAAGATATTACCCAACGGAAACAAGCAGAAAAAGAAATACTCCAGCGCGATAACTTGTTACAAGGCGTTGCCGAAGCCATGAATTACCTGCTTACCGATAAAAACCACAGTGAAGCAGTAATAAAAGCATTAGCAACTCTAGGAAAAGCGGCGGGAGTCGATCGAGTATATATATGTGAAAATCATAGCCATGAAAGTACAGGAGAAATAGCCTTTAGTAAACGTTTTGAATGGACTCGCGACGGCATTACATCCACAATTAACCAACCAGAATGGCAAAATCAACCCTATAATAAAGTAGGTATGGGTTTAGTATTCGATCGCCTGATATCAGGAAATAGTGTTAATGGTTTAATCAAAGATTTTCCCCTTTTAGCCCAAAAACTCTTAAATACAAATAATATTCACTCAATTTTAATAGTGCCAATTTTAGTTAATAATCAATTTTGGGGTTATATTGGTTTCGATGACTGTAATAGCGATCGACAATGGTCTACCAGTGAAGAAATGATTTTAATCGCCATAGCTGCCAGTATTGGCGGTTCCCTGCAACGTCATCGTACAGAAGAAATAATGCGGCATCAAGCCTTTCACGATCGCCTTACCGACTTACCCAACCGACTCCTATTTGATTATCGTTTACCTTTAGCCTTAGAAACTGCTAAAAACCAAAATCATAAACTAGCAGTATGCTTTTTAGATTTAGATCGCTTCAAAATAATTAATGATACTCTCGGTCACGCGATCGGCGATAAATTATTACAAACAGCCTCCGAAAGACTCAGCAAATGTCTAAGGGAAAACGACACCATTGCCCGGTGGGGTGGCGATGAATTTATTTTATTACTTCCACAAATTAATTCTAAACAAGATGCCGCCAAAGTTGCCACCAGACTTTTAGAAGTATTACAGCCAGCTTTTGCGATCGAAGGACATCAACTTTATATTACCTGTAGTATCGGCATTGCCGTCTATCCCCATGATGGCAAAAACCCGGAAACTTTACTAAAAAATGCCGATGTTGCCCTATATCGTGCCAAAGAACAAGGGCGAAATAACTATCAGCTTTACTCCCCAAAAATGAATTCTAAAGCATCAGAATTATTAATCTTAGAAAATAGTTTACATACAGCCTTAGAAAAGCAAGAATTTTTAATTTATTATCAACCCCAAATAAACAGTAAAAATGGCGATATTACCCGCATGGAAGCCCTAATTCGCTGGCAACATCCTACTTTGGGTTTAATTCCTCCTAAGCAATTTATTCCCCTAGCTGAAGATACCGGGTTAATATTACCTATTGGAGAATGGGTATTAAAAACAGCTTGTACTCAAAATAAAGCTTGGCAAAATGCCGGTTTACCAAAAATTCGAGTAGCTGTAAATCTTTCTGCCCGTCAATTTCAGCAACCAAATTTAGTAAAAACGGTACGCCAGATTTTACAAGAAACCCAGTTAGACCCTATTTATTTAGAATTAGAAATAACAGAAACTACAGCCATGCTAGATGTTAATTTTACCAGCAACATTTTAAACGAATTGCGAGGCATGGGCGTATATTTATCAATGGATGATTTTGGTACAGGTTATGCTTCCCTAAGTTATCTAAAACAATTACCTTTTCATACCATAAAAATTGATAGAACGTTTATTAAAGAAATAACTAATAATCACCATGATGCAGCGATAGTTAAGGCTATTATAGATTTAGCAAAAAATTTAAATCTCAGTGTAGTTGCCGAAGGTGTAGAAACACAAGCACAAAGAGATATTTTAGAAAACCTGCATTGTCAAGAAATGCAAGGTTTCTTTTTTAGTAAACCCCTAGAAACTTTTGATGCTACTAATTTTCTGAGTAGGATAATTTTGGATTTTGTAATTTAATGGCAGAGGGTTGTTAATGCCCTCTGCCCAAATTTAAAACTGTTTTAAAAATCGCAAATCACTAGCATAAACTCGTCGAATATCATCAATTTGATGCAATACCATTGCAAAACGTTCTACACCAAAACCTGCGGCAAATCCAGTGTATTTTTCCGGGTCGTAACCAACAGATTTAAATACATTTGGATCTACCATTCCACAACCCATTACTTCTAACCATTTGCCTTTCCATTGCAAATCAACTTCCGCAGAAGGTTCGGTAAACGGAAAATAACTGGCGCGAAAACGGATAGGTAACTCGCCAAACATTTGCCGTAAAAATTCTTTAATAGTACCTTTAAGGTCAGTAAAAGTTAATTCTTTATCAACTGCTAAAAGTTCTATTTGATGGAAAACTGCCGCGTGGGTAGCATCTACTGTATCTCGACGATAAACTCGCCCAGGTGCGATAATTCTTAGGGGCGGTTCGTGTTTTTCCATGTAACGAATTTGTACCGATGATGTATGGGTTCGCAATAAATTACCATCGGGTAAATAGAAGGTATCCTGCATATCTCTAGCAGGATGATCTGGGGGGGTATTTAATGCTTCAAAGTTATAATAATCACTTTCCATGTCTGGACCAGTGGCGACGGTGTAACCTAGTCCCACAAATATATCTAGGGCGCGATCGATAACTCCATTTAAAGGATGTATGCGACCTTGGCCACTATAAACCCCAGGCATGGTGACATCCAGGGTTTCTGCTTGTAATTTGGCTTCTATTGCCGCAGCTTGTAATGCATTGCGCTTTTGATCAAGGTGATTTTGTACGGCTTCTTTTACTTCATTGGCCAAAGCCCCAATCCGAGGCCGATCGCTCGGATCTAATTTCCCCATTCCCCCTAATACTTTGGATACTTGACCTTTTTTGCCGAGATAAGCTACGCGCAATTCTTCCAAGATTTCCAAGTTTTCAGCAGTGGCGATCGCTTTTTCTGCATCCGATCGCAGCGTTTCTAGTTGTGCTTCCAGATCACTAAGCTGGGTAGTAGTCATTATGTTTATATCAATCAATCAATACAGTCATTGCTGAGTTTAGCGCGATTTGGGAATAATGACTATTTTTAGATATTTATGTTGATCTTTTCATCAATTAACCATTATGGTAAATTACCAATACCACATCGATCGGCTATTTCCTTCGGTAAAAAATCACTCTCCTTAGCATCCGGAATTTTAGCTAAATAATCATCCCGTATTGCTAACAAAAACCCTTTAATACTATCCGGCGCACCCGATTGAGAATCTGCTGTTATTAAAAAATCTAACCACTTGTTTTCATCATTATTATACATATCTAATAAATACAAGCCGGCTAAATATTCAGATACCGGGTCAAGGACAAAGCGAATACTATCTTTATCAGCGCCGATAATTTGAATTAAACGTAATTTCTCCGCTAGATATTTTAGCCGCAATTCTGTATCATCATTATTGATACTAGCTAGAGCATTTAGCGCATCTTGACGTTTAATAGATGTAGGGCGATAGTTATGGCTCAGACATTCCCATGCCAGAATTTTGATATCTTGCTGGATATTCCTATCTTCTAATTTATTCTCCTTGATATCTCGATTCAACTGATTAATATATTCCAACATCAAATCAGGGATATTTTCCGGCGTTTCCCCATCTTTATTGCCTTCCTTATTGACAATTAACACATCAGCATATAACCTGTCTCTTATACACATCTGAC
>CAWUOF010000327.1:0-5320 GCA_963923765.1 uncultured bacterium
TATTTTCAGGTAAATAAACCACAAACCGACCTCTCTCCAAACCTCTCTCCTGCAATGAGAGAGGCTTTGATTTACTCCCCTTCCCTGGTAGGGAAGGGGCTGGGGGTTAGGTCTAATAAGGCTCAAATACATAAAAACTGCTGTAATTAAAGAAGAAATAGATAAATTTTTGAGGTTTTATTCTTCTACATCTTTAATCTTAGTTTTTCGTTCTAATATTTCCTTTAAAATTAGGGTAATTACCGCCAGAAAAGCTAACAAAACTGCGGCGGAAAAAGCCGCTTCGGTTTGATAGTTTTTATAAGCTTGTTCGACAAATAAAGGCATGGTTTGAGTTTTGCGAATAATGTTACCAGATACCACTGAAACAGCGCCAAATTCTCCCATTGCCCTAGCATTAGTTAAAATCACACCATAAAGTAAACCCCAGCGAATATTAGGGAGTGTAACTCGCCAGAATATTTCCCAATCATTAGCGCCTAAAGTTTTAGCAACTTCTTCTTGATCTGTGCCGGCTTCTTCTAATACGGGAATAACTTCGCGGGCAACAAAAGGCAGGGTAACAAAAGCGGTAGCAATTATCATTCCTGGCAGGGCAAAAATAATTTTAATATCGTTTTGTTGGAGAATAGAACTAAACCAACCATTACGCCCGTACAGCAAAACTATCATTAAACCTGCCACTACTGGGGAGATAGCAAAAGGTACATCTAAAATACTAATTAACAGAGTACGACCAGGGAATTTATGACGAGCAATTACCCAAGCAGCACATAAACCAAATATTGTATTGATGGGTACAACAATTACAGCAATTATCACAGTAAGCCATGCAGCATTGATAAAAGCAGGTTCAGTAAGATTAGATAAAAAAGGAGTTATACCTTTACTAAAGGCTTGGATAAAAACGTTAAGGGCTGGCAGGAATAAAACTAAGGCTAGGTAGGCGATCGCCCCGCCAATAATTACTGACTTTACTAACTTATTTTCCTTGGCATTTAAGTAAGTAGGTTTTGGTGGTATATTGTTGTCTTCAAAATTAATTTTTGTTGTCATAGCGGCGCCCCCATGCTTGTAAAATGTTAATTGCTAATAGCATTAGTAGAGAAATTATTAACAATACTGTACCAATTACTGTGGCTCCAGCATAGTCGTATTGTTCTAAGCGTTGAAAAATTAATACTGGTGCGATTAAGTCTTGAAAGGGAATATTAGCTGCTACAATCACTGTAGAACCATATTCACCCACTGCCCGGGAAAATCCTAGTGCTATTCCAGTTAAAATTGCTGGAAATAAAGGCGGTAAAATTACTCGCCAAAATGTTTGAAATCTTGTCGCCCCTAAACTCCAAGCTGCTTCTTCTATTTCTTTTTCCATTTCCCGCAAAACTGGCTGTACTGTTCTTACCACAAAGGGTAGGGAAATAAATATCATGGCGATCGCTACACCTAAGCGAGTAAAAGCGATTTTTATACCAAATGGTGCAAATAAAGAACCTATCCAGCCTTTTTCACTATAAACTGTTGCTAGGGTTAAACCTGCCACAGAAGTAGGTAAAGCAAAGGGTAAATCAACGGCAGCATCTATAATGCGTTTAAAAGGAAAGTCATAGCGAACTAAAACCCAGGCAATATATGTGCCAAAAAATCCGTTAATTAAAGCTGCAATTAATGATGTAAAAAATGTCACATCATAGGTAGAAAGAGCTATGCTATTAGTAGCAAGTTGCCAAAATTTAGCAGGGCTTTCTGTGGCGGATTTCATTATCAGTGCTGCTACTGGTAAAAATAGCATTAAGCTGAGATATCCGATCGTAATTCCCCAAGGCCAAGTAATTTTAATGGGAAATTTTTTAGTTTCTGTTTCTGGGGAGTTATTGACGGGGGAAGATGATACACTCATAAATAACAATGGGTAAAAAATTAGAGATAATACGGAGCGTCAGATATTAGATATTTTATGCTTAATAATCAGCTATCTGACGCACCAGAGCTAATTGGTATTTTTACTGCTAAATAGCTTATTGCTGTGCTATTCGATTATTTTTTATTAGCAGCTTGTACTTTGTCAAAAATACCTCCATCATCAAAGAATTTTTTCTGAATTTCTCCCCAGCCACCAAAGTCTTTAGCTGTACCTAAAGATTTGACAGTAGGGTATTTATCGGTAAATTGTTTTTGCTTGGCTACGGTTTCATCTATGGGACGAAAACCTATTTTACCAAATTCTTGTTGTGCTTCTGCGGAAAATAGATATTTAACAAATGCTTCTGCTACTTCCCGGTTGCCATGTTTATCGACGTTTTTATCTATAATGGCGATGGGATTGTCGATCGATACATTGACATTTGGTATAACATAACTAATTTTTTCGCCTTTCTGAGTAGCTAAAATAACTTCGTTTTCGTAGTTAATTAGCGCATCCCCTTGTCCTTTAATAAATACATCGGTGGCTTCGCGAGCATCTTTAGCAAGTACAGGAACATTTTTATATACTTTGCTTACAAATTCTGTGGCTTTAGCTTCATTGCCTCCGGTTTTAATAATTGCATTCCATAAAGCTAAAAAATTCCACCGCGCAATACCAGATGTTTTTGGATCTGCGGTAATTAATTTGGCTTCATTTTTCACTAAATCTGGCCAATCTTTAATGTTTTTAGGATTGCCTTCGCGAGTAACTAAAGCTGCTACAGTTTTGGTGACAATACTATTATTAGGAAATTCTTTTTCCCAGCCTGGTTGAATTAATTGAGCTTTTTCGATTTTTTGTACATCACTGTCTAAAGCTAGGTGGACGATATCTGCTTCTAAACCATCAATTACAGCACGAGTTTGGGAACCAGAACCACCATAACTGGGATTAAATATAACATTTTGATTGTGTTCTTGTTTCCACTTTTCTACGAATTTAGGAATTATGGTATCGTGGGCTGTTTTAGTGACAGCAAAGGATACAAGGGTTATTTCTACATCTTTTTTCTTGCCCCCACCCTCAGTAGTTTTGTTTTGGCCCCTTGAGCAGGCGGCGATCGCGAAACTTAAACTTAATCCTACTAAAAATAAAGATATTGCTCTTTTCCAGGAATGCCTTTTCCACAAGCTTTTCAAAGTATATCCTCCTAATCTACGGTTTTTCAATCAAGATACCGGAAAACAATATTACAGGTTCACAGATGAAAATGCAAGCTTAGGAATTTTTTCGATAAAAATTATACATCTTTGTAAGTATTAATACTTATTTTAATTGCCGCCAGCTTGCTAAGAAATATATTGATAAAGTATTGATAAAAACTAATTATTAGCTAGTTTTACTTAATAATTTATAAATATATAAATATATATTTTCCCACGTTCGACTTATGATATTGAAATTTATATATAATATTTTCCAATTCTTTGTTAAATCGATGGTTTTATCAATACTAAAAATAATGTTAATTTTTAACCTAATTAAACCAAACAGGTAAAAAAATATGATGCTTGAACCCCAAGATAGTTACAATCAAATTTTAATCAATCAAGTTCATCCGCCCCATTGGATAAATCCCGAACCTGCACCTATATATAATCTAGTAGTAATTGGTGGCGGTACCGCCGGATTAGTAACAGCAGCAGGGGCGGCTGGCTTAGGGGCAAAAGTAGCATTAATTGAAAAAAATTTATTAGGTGGAGATTGTTTAAATGTAGGCTGTGTACCATCAAAATCTATCATTCGATCGGCACGATTTATTGCCGAAATTACCCAAGGAGAAAAGTTAGGAATTAAAGTAGAAAATTATCCAATTAACTTTACTGAAATAATGGCAAGAATGCGGGAAATTCGCGCCCATATTAGTTATCACGATTCGGCGCAACGCTTCCAAGGTTTAGGAGTAGATGTATTTTTCGGTAATGGTAAATTTATAGATAATAATATAATTGAAGTTAACGATAAAAAACTATATTTTAAAAATGCGGTAATTGCGACAGGAACAAAACCAAATATACCCGCGATCGCTGGATTAGAAACGACAGGGTATTTAACTAATGAAACGGTTTTTTCCCTAACAGAAAAACCCCATCGTTTAGGAGTAATTGGTGCAGGGCCGATCGGTTGTGAATTAGCCCAAGCATTTCGTTTATTAGGTTGTGAAGTAATACTTTTCCATAAAAATCAACATATTTTAGATCAAGAAGATACTGATGCGGCGGAAATTCTCCAGCAAACTTTTATTAATCAAGGCATTAAGTTAATATTAGCCAGTAAAATTAATCAAGTAGAATTAAATAATCAGCCGGGTAAAATTAGCAAAAACATCTATTATGAATATAACGGTAATTTAGAGATAGTAACAGTAGATGAAATTTTACTAGCTACAGGGCGATCGCCTAACGTAGAAAACCTAAATTTAACCACCGTAGGGGTAGAATATGACAGCAAAAAAGGTGTATTAGTAAATGATTATTTACAAACAAATAACCCCCGCATTTATGCCGCAGGCGATATCTGTATGGATAGAAAATTTACCCATGCTGCTGATGCCGCAGCCCGAATAGTTATTCAAAATTCCCTATTTTTAGGCAGAAAAAAATTAAGTACTTTAACTATACCTTGGTGTACCTATACTTATCCAGAAATTGCCCATGTAGGTATTAACGAAAATATAGCAAAAGCCCAAGGAATTGCAATCAATACTTTTTCCGTACCCATGACTCAAGTCGATCGGGCAATTACCGATAGTGAAACAAACGGCTTTGTAAAAATTCATGTTAAAAAAAATACAGATAAAATTTTGGGTGCTACAATAGTAGCTAGTCATGCTGGGGATATGATTAGTGAAATTACTTTAGCTATGGTAGGAAATATCGGCTTAAGTAAATTAGCTAATGTTATCCATCCCTACCCTACCCAAGCAGAAGCTATTAAAAAAGTAGCTGATGCTTATAATCGTACTAGGTTAACTCCTTTTGTTAAAGATTTATTTAATAATTGGTTAGCTTGGCGGCGATAATAATTAAAATATATAGCCATCCTATTTAAGTTGTGTATTTAAGTTGTGAAGGTTTTTTCTCACCATAAAGACACAAAGACATGAGACAATAGAAAAATGATAAATATATTCGTAGTTGTTACTCACAGACTAAAAAATGGGTACATTTCAAAATTGTAAAAACCGTTGTTGCGCTTTAGCGCTATTCGTGGACTATGCCCAAAAATTATAGATATTTGTATAGTCAAAATATTTTTTTGGCAGAAATGGACCCTAAAAAAGCGCTAAAGCGCAACAACTTTGTAGATTTTGGAAATGTTATGGATATTTGTATAGTCAAAATATTTTTT
>CAWUOF010000328.1:0-5313 GCA_963923765.1 uncultured bacterium
ACTCTCCACCTAACCTGAATGGCGACTATTATATTAAACAAAAAACAGGACTAGACAAAAAAGCTAGTCCTGTTTCCTATTCAAATTAACCTTTGATTAGAATATCACTATGTCACTGCCAATAAGTGTAGTATTTGGAGTAAATCGGACAAGTGCTATTTCGTCACCAGATGTACCAGAATTAGCATTGTAGAAGAGAACGCCAGTGGTATTATCGTAGTTTAAAGCTGCCGTATTAGAACCAAAACCGGTATTGGTGATTGGGATGGTAACTAAATTAGTGTTGTTGGCTGGCAATTGACCGCTAGGAAGCGTATTATTAGTACCAAATAAACCAGATAATTGCAGGTAGAGTTTATCTGTTCCAGATGTGAAGTCTGTGATGGTATCCAAACCCATAGCATCAAAAGCTGTTGCAGCAGTAGTACCCTGAGTACCAGCAGAAAATGGATTCCATCCTCCTTGCCCAGGAGCAACAGTACCTGTGGTTGGAGTTAAAACACTACCTAATGTTCCTGACAATTTGGTTTCAAAGAAAAAGTCATTGCCGTTTCCACCGGTTAAGGTATCACCACCACTACCGCTATAAAGCCAATCATTGCCTTCGCCACCCAAGATACTGTCAGCACCGGAGCCACCAAAGATAGTGTCATTACCAAGACCACCTAATAAAGTGGCACCAAATGTTCCATTGTAATTAGCAACAATGCTGTCATCACCAGCACCACCATTTGCTGTTATACCACCTGCCACTGAGTTTTGGATAACAATAGTATCATTATCTAAATCACCACCGAAATAGCTGGCAGAACCCCACAGGTAGTCATTCCCTTGACCACCGTATAATAAAGCACCAGTACCACTACTATACAGGGAGTCATTGCCTAAGTTACCGTATAAATCTGGACTTCCCGCCGCAGCACCTGTATATGCTAGATAGTCATTATCATCACCGCCATAGGCAAAGGCTGCTGTACCGGTGAAATTAATTGTATCATTACCCTTGTCTCCGAACAGGAAAGCACCCGTTCCAATAATATAATCATCGCCCTGGCCACCATAGGCAGTATCAGAAACAGCAGTATAGAAGGTGTCATTGCCGACATTACCGTAGACCCAATCCTTGCCATCGGAGCGGATATAATCATTGCCCTCGCCACCTATCAAGGTGTTAGTTGTGGTGCTACCTAATGTGGGGTGACCCAGTATAGTATCGTTACCTTTGTCACCAGATATATACAATCCACCTGAACTTCCAGTGGAATTCGAGGTGCCCAAAACTATGGAGTCATTCCCTTGACCACCCCATATACTATCGTTTTTACCACCAACTGTAATAGTGTCATCGCCAGCATTACCATAAGCTAAACTATTACCGACAGTACCAGTGGTAATGGTGTCAGCACCATCAGCACCTTGTCCAAATCCGCCCCCATAAATGGTATCAGAACCATAGCCATTTATGAGATCGGCCCCCCCATCACCAAATGCCAGTACATTGCCTAACTGGATGGTGATTGTGTCACTTCCCTGGCCACCGTACAGGGTGTCATTGCGGGCTTGGCTAATTAGTGTATCATCGCCGCTGTTACCATATATTACAGAGCCTCCTGTTAGGGCGCCTAAAATAAAATCGTTACCGCTTAAGCCAATTACGGTATCAGCAGTAGTTAGATTGCGATAATCGTCGCTTGCGCTTAAAAATGTTGTCATTTAAGAGTTTCCTCCTCTGGGGTTGCTTGTCCTTGATTGTTTGCCACTTGCGTCATAGCCTAAAGGCTTCCTTTTCTTGAGCGCTGATCTTGCTTTTGTGCTTATGCAGTCAGTCTAGCCTAATTTATCAAATTCTGTCTAGCCTGTTATTTATTATCTATGGTTTTGGCCTTAGCGCTCTTAAGATTGGCAGGTTTGATTATATCATGGTTAATTATTGTCTTGACAATTAGGAGCCTTTGTGTATAAAGACTATAATCTTCCTTGACAATGTTATATATGATAAAGTTCCTGGTTGTTTAAATATTTTTTGGGAAAGTAGCTATAACCGATAGGAAAATTACCAGTGTATATTTTGTCATGGCTATGATTTTTTGGCCAATATTTTCCCAAAGTCTAGCCTTTCCTGTTATGCAAAGTTTCCGGATTTTGATTTTAAAAAAATTATTGCATATTTTTTTTAGGTTGGTTGATTTTAGCACAAAAACTGGGCTTCAGATTTTTTGTACTTTCCTCTAATGCACAATAATCATTATTTTGGAAAAATTTGGTATATAGCAATTCCAAATTAAGTTATACAATGATTTTTTGCCCAGGCTGTAAATCCCCATATGTTTGCCCTAATTGGGTATTTCGGCTATTTTGGTGTTAAAAAATGTTTGACCAGTGAGCTAGAGTAAAAAAATGTTAACAAAAAATACGGAAAAGTATCTTGACTTTGAAACCTGTAGAGAATTTTTTGCTACTTTACACGATCGCGGACAAAAAATAGTGTTATGTCATGGGGTGTTTGATTTACTACATCCCGGCCATATTTCCCACTTACAGGAAGCAAAAGCAATGGGAGATATTTTAGTAGTTTCCATTACAGCCGCTGCCTATGTCAATCGCGGTCCAGGTAGACCAATATTTTCCGATGATCTGCGTCTTTATTCTCTAGCTTCTTTAGCTAGTGTAGACTATGTTTTATTAGCTCCTGTACCCACAGCTTTAGATGTAATCGATCGAGTCCAACCCGATTTTTATTGCAAAGGCCACGAATACGCAGATTTTAGTAAAGATGTTACCCAAAATATCGATCGAGAAGCAGAAAGGGTCAAATCCTATGGAGGTGATATTCGTTATGCAGGAGAAATAGTTTTTAGTTCCACTAAATTAATAAATAATTATTTAGATGTTTTACCACCCGAAGTAAAAAGCTACGCTAACGAATTTAGCCAGCAGTACCCTTTAGAAAAAATTCAAGAGGGTATTAATGCTATGCAAAAATTAAAAGTTTTAGTATTAGGAGATGTAATTATTGATGAATTTATTCATGCTAGAGTTCAAGGCTTGACTTCCAAAGGCAGAGTTATTTCTACTCGGTTTTTAAAGGAAGAAAAGCACTTAGGTGGTTCGCTGGCTATTGCTCGCCATATTGCTAGTTTTGCCGACTCGGTAACAGTAGCTGGTGTGTTAGGAAATGAGCCAGATATTCACAGTTTAATATTAAACAATATTAATGGTGGAATTCGCTTAGATTTGCAGTATGAAGATGGTTATCCAACGGTAATTAAGCGTCGTTATATAGAGCGACAAGGTATGAGGGAAGATTACAATAAACTTTTCTCTATTAATTATCTGGAAGAAGAAGGACCATCTCCCATGCATCGACAAAAACTTTTAGAACGGTTGCAGAAAACTATCCGAGATTACGATATAGTAGTGGTGGCAGATTACGGACATGGATTAATAGATGACGAATTAATGGCAATAATAGAAGAAAAATCACCATTTTTAGCACTTAACTGTCAAACTAATAGCAGTAATCACGGTTATAATTTAATTACTAAGTATAAACGGGCTGATACATTCTGTGTGGATGAACAAGAAATACGTTTAGCATTTTCTAGTCGTTACGGCGATCATAGTCATTTATTACAAAGATTGCATAAGCATTTAGGGTCACAACAAGGCTGGCTAACTTTAGGTTCTTCTGGATCTTTGGGAATTAATGCTGGGGGTGAAGAAGAGTTAACTCCCGCCTTAACCCTAGATGTAAAAGATACTATAGGCGCAGGAGATGCTTTTTTTGCTTTGGCAAGTTTGAGTGCTAAACTAGAATTACCTGTAGCAGTTGGTTCTTTATTAGGGAATTTAGCAGGTGCGATCGCTGCTAATGTTCTTGGTAATGCTGAACCTGTAGAAAAAGGTCGATTGTTAAAATTTTTAACAACGGTTTTAAAATTTTAGGAAATAGTATTTTCCTAAAATCTTCAAAATTATAATAGAGGAAAATTGCAGATGAATAATATCAAACAAGTTTTAGTTACTGGTGGCGCTGGTTACGTGGGGGCTGTTTTAGTTCCCAAACTATTACAAGCTGGATATCAAGTTAAGGTAATTGATCTGTATTTATATGGAGAAGATGTTCTCGCTGCTGTCAAAAATCATCCAGGGTTAGAAGAAATAAAAGGAGATATTCGCGATCGCCTTCTGTTAGAAAAAATCATCCCTGGGTGTGATGCAGTAATTCACCTAGCCTGCATTTCTAATGACCCTAGTTTTGAACTAGACCCCAACTTAGGCAAATCAATTAATTATGACGCATTTTTAGATTTAGTAGATGTGGCTAAAAATAGTGGCGTAAAACGTTTTATTTACGCTTCATCTTCCAGTGTTTACGGTATCAAAGAAACCGAAAACGTTAACGAAGATTTACCTTTACACCCCCTAACAGATTACTCTAAATATAAAGCACTATGCGAAGACGTGCTACTCTCTAAAAGAGAACCAGGATTTGTTACTCTAATTCTAAGACCAGCAACAGTATGCGGTTATTCCCCACGTTTAAGATTAGATTTAACCGTAAATATTCTCACTAATCACGCGGTCAATAATAATAAAATTACTGTATTTGGAGGTCAGCAAAAACGCCCAAATATTCATATTGAGGACATGACAGATTTATATATTAAATCCCTTCAGTGGTCTGATGAAGCTATTGATGGTAAAATTTTCAATGCTGGTTATGAAAATCATACTGTTATGGAAATAGCAGAAATGGTTCGTCAAGCAGTAGGAAAACAAGTGGAAATAGTCACTACACCTACAAATGATAACCGATCTTATCATATTTCTTCAGATAAAATTAAGCAGGAATTAGGATTTACACCACAGCACACCATAGAAGAAGCGATACAAGATTTAGTAAAAGCATTTGCAGCTAATCAAATTCCTAATTCCATGACTGATATGCGCTACTACAATATCAAAACTATGCAACACATAAACCTAAAATAATTTTTCCAGGACAACAGAATTGCTTAAATAAATGGGTTTGGTTATTTTACTTAATTTTCACTAAACAGATAAGCGGAGGTAGTTGCAGAGTGAACAGTTAGAAATAAATTAAAATTGAATATTAAATTATCTATGGCTAATAGTTAAAACTATTAGTCAAAATTTAGTTAAAATTAAGATAAGAAAAAAGGGTAACTGATATGTCTGTAAGCATAATTTCGGAAGCAGCAATAACAGATAATACCGAGGCTATCGAGTTTCCTCCTGGTGACTTATGGAGTGATGAACCACCTGTGGAAAGTGATTTACACCGTAAAC
>CAWUOF010000329.1:0-5301 GCA_963923765.1 uncultured bacterium
TAGGAATTGCTTTAGCTGGCAAAATTCGCCAGCAATCTTATCGTGTTGTTGTCGTGACAGGAGATGGCGAAATTAACGAAGGTTCCGTTTGGGAAGCCGCTATGTCAGCCGCCAAACATAGACTTTCTAACTTAACAGTATTTGTAGACTACAATAAGCTCCAATCCTACGGACCGACACAGGAAGTTTTAGATTTAGAACCTCTCCCAGATAAATGGCGCAGTTTTGGTTTTGCAGTAGAAGAAATTGATGGTCATAATGTGTTAGCCCTTGAAAAATTGATGCAACGCTTACCCCTAAATAAAGATAAACCTACTGCAATTATTTGTCATACGATTAAAGGTAAAGGTTTTCCCTTTGCCGAAGGTCGAGCAGAATGGCATCATAAATCTCGTCTTAAAGAAGAAGAGATTGTAGCTATGTATGAATGTTTACGATAAGAGAGATAAATAGTAATGCGTAAAGCTGCACTAAATTACGTTTATAAACTTGCTCAACAAGATCAGCGAGTAGTTTTCATTGGCTCAGATCTAGGACCAGGAGTGCTAGAGGCAATGAAACAAGAAATGCCTGATCGCTTTTTTATGGAAGGAGTAAGCGAGCAACATATTATCGGTATGGCGGCGGGTTTAGCAATGGAAGGTTTTATTCCTTTTGTTAACACGATCGCTACTTTTTTAACTCGTCGTTGCTACGAACAAGTAGCCCTGGATCTATGCCTTCAGAATTTACCAGTAAGACTTATTGCTAATGGTGGAGGGGTAGTTTATGCTCCTTTAGGACCTACACATCTAGCCGTAGAAGATATCGGAATTCTAAGAACGTTGCCCAATATGACCATTATCGCTCCCTGCGATGCCGATGAAATGAATAGATTAATGCCTCAGACAATGGATTGGCCACATCCCATCTATATTCGTTTGGCCAAAGGAGGTGATCCAATTGTTAGTAAACCAGAGCATGGTTTTGAAATTGGTCAAGCTATTCTACTGCGTGAACCGGGCGACGGATTATTTGTAACAACTGGTGTAATGACCCAGCTAGGACTACAAGCGGCTCAACACTTAGAAGAATCAGGCATTACTTGTGGAGTCTTGCATATCCACACCATCAAACCTCTTGACAAAGCAACTCTCAGTCATTGGTTGCCTAAAGTAAAAGGTGTAGTGACAGTAGAAGAGCATACCAGAATTGGTGGATTAGGCAGTGCTATTTTAGAATTTTGTAGTGATTTCATGCCAGAACAAGCAGCAAAAATATATCGAATAGGTATTCCCGATCGCTTTGCTCAACAGTATGGTAGCCAGAATTCCTTACTTGCTCATTGGGAAATAACCGTTGAATCTCTTTGTAATGCTATGCGTCAAAAAATTCAAAATTATTAATTATGTTCTTAACAGAATTAGAACAAAAAATTTCAGCAGAGTATCAGCAACAAGGCTATATTATTCGCCCTGTTGCTGATTTAGAAGTTCTGGGGTGGATACGAGAGCAATTTGTGAATTTAATTCAAAATACTTTAGGCTTTACTAATCAAGAAAACCCGGAAGTGCTTTTAAATCAAATTCACGAAAGAGTAGAGATCACTGACCTCAATAACTTTCGGTTAAAAATTATTAGAGGAATTAATGCGATCGAAAACTTTCGCGCCATGTATTTTCGATTAGCCCGACCTTATTTAGAAATGCTAGTTGGTAACGAATTAGCAATGCAGTTGCGGGTGAATCTAAGTATTCAATTTCCTGGCGATGATAGCTCATTACTCCCTGTTCATGCTGATACTTGGTCTGGTGATTCTCCCTTTGAAGTAGTAGTTTGGCTGCCTTTAGTAGACTGCTACGGTACAAAAACCATGTATTTGCTACCTCCTGAAGCAACAGAAAAATTAAACCAAGAATTTAAGCAAAAAGCCGGTTCTAGTAGTGAAGATCTTTATCAAGCGATCGCCCATCAAGTACAATGGCTCCAGGTAAACTATGGTGAAGTATTAATTTTTAATCAAGGGCTACCTCATGGTAATCGAGTCAATACCGAAACAGAAACTCGTTGGTCGATGAATTGTCGATTTAAAGGAGTATTTACTCCCTATGGCGACAAAAAAATAGGCGAGTTTTTTGAACCAATTACTTTACGCGCTGCTTCTCAATTAGGCATGACCTATAATTTACCAAAAATAACATGAAAAAAGTACGAGGTTATATTTTTAGTCGCCCTTTTATGGGTGAGCGCGTACCTCAGCATATTCAGAATTTAGTTATTCGAGATTATTGCGATCGCTATAACCTTCATTATCTACTTAGTGCCACTGAATATGCAATGTTTGAATGTCATTTAATGCTTGAGCAAGTTATTAATGAATTGACAGATTTAGATGGGGTTGTTGCTTATAGTTTATTTCAATTACCAGAAGACAGAAATCAACGGCAAAGAATTTATGAAAAAGTTATTCAGCTTAAGAAAACCTTTTATTTTGCTGTAGAAGGGTTACAAATGGGAAATATTCAAGAGTGCGATCGAATAGAAACTCTCTGGCGGATTCGGCAAACTTTACCTCACTGTTTAGTTGTAGGGGAGTTATAAATTTTAGCAAAAAGGAGCCGTTAAAATTATGACTTTAGCATTACAAGAAACCGGGCGAGAAAACCATCTCATTTTGTCAGGAATAAGCTGGTTGCAATTAGAGGCGTTAGATACAATTTTTTCGGGAATTCCCGGAGTGAGGCTATTTTATTTAGACGGTTTTTTAGAAATTATGACCTTAAGTTTAGAACATGAAGAAATTAAGGGGACTTTACGCTCACTGATAGAAGCTTACATGAGAGAAAAAGGGATTAGGTTTTATATTAGAGGAAGTGCTACTTTAGGAAGCGAAGAAACACAAGGAAAAAAAGAACCTGATGAATCTTACAATTTGAATACTAAAAAACTCTATCCTGATTTAGTAATAGAAGTAATATTCACCAGTGGCGGACTAGATAAATTGCAATTTTATCAGAGAATGGGAGTACCATAAGTATGGTTTTGGGAAGATGGGATACTTAGTATTTATTACTTAAGGGAAGAATATGAGAAAGGCGATCGCAGTGTGTTGCTTCCAGAGCTTGATATCGCTTTATTGACTCGTTATATTACTTATTATAACCAATATGATGCTGTCACAGAATTTATTAAAGTATTAAGACAACAATAACAAGGAACTTTATCAGGCGATCGTTTATCAAATACAATTGTTGAATATTACATTTACTACTTATGGCTACTTATTACAGCCCCCTCAAATTTCTGCAATTTCATCAGCACCTCCAAGCAATTAGGGATGGAAATTTACTTGCACCAGTGCATATTCGAGTAAAGCCCACCAACCGATGCAACCATAAATGCTGGTTTTGCGCCTATCGTACCAAAGATCTAGCTCTTGGTGATGAAATGCGGGAGCAAGATAGTATCCCTGCTGAAAAAATGCTGGCTCTTGCCCAGGAATTTGTGGAAATAGGGGTTAAAGCGGTGACTTTTTCTGGAGGAGGTGAACCTTTGCTTTATAAACCTCTACCAGAAGTTATTGATATTTTAGCAACAGGTGGTATTCGAGTTGCGGCTCTAAGCAATGGGGCAAATTTAAAAGGTCGCATGGCCGATGCTTTTGCCCAGCATGGCACCTGGATCCGCATTTCCCTAGATGCTTGGGATGATGATAGCTACATTAACAGTCGAGGAGCTAGACCCCATGAGTTTACTCGTCTGCTTGACAATATTCGAGCTTTCAGCGATCGAGATACTCAGTGTGTACTCGGAGTGAGTTTTATTGTCACCCATGAAAATCATCAGCATATCGCGGAAGTTTGTCAACTGTTGAAAAACTGTGGTGTTAACCATGTTAAACTATCAGGCGCAGTAGTAAGTAATGATGTTAAAGGAAATAATAATTATCATCAATCTATTAAGGAAGAAGTTGCTCGTCAAATAGCTTTAACTAAACCTTTAATTGATGATAAATTTACCCTAGTTAATCACTACCATGATTTAGAAGACCGTTTTGAAAAGAACTATCATAATTGTCCATTTTTACAGTTTTTAACTGTCATTGGGGCTGATCAAAATGTATATACTTGTCAGGATAAAGCTTATACACAATCAGGGCGGATAGGGTCAATTTCTGATAGAAGTTTTAAAGACTTTTGGTTTTCTCAAGAAAATCAACATTTTTTGCAGACTTTTAATCCTAGCCTTCAGTGTCATCACCATTGTGTTAGTCATGCTAAAAATTTGGCTATTAATGAATATCTATCACTCGATCAAGAGCATAGTTATTTTGTTTAAAGGTAGCATCTCATTTTTGTCATGATTTACCCACGCAGAAACCCGTTTTATTTGCGATGGAGAATGGTTTATAATGTCATTACTTTAAAGGTATATCTCGACTATGTTAACTCAACCAAACCAATTAACCAAGAGTTTATATGATACCGACTATCATCTCTGGGTGTTAGAAACCCTGAAAAAACTAGAAAATAAAGATTTTGAATCTCTGGATTTAGAAAATTTAATTGAGGAGGTCTCAGATTTGAGTCGGCGACAAAAAAAGAAGTTAAAAAATTTGTTGAGAAATTTGTTTGAGCATCTATTAAAGCTAAAGTATTGGCAAGCTGAACATAATAATAACTTCAGGCATTGGCAAGGAGAAATTACTAATTTTCGTAAACAGATAAAAGATGAGCTAGAAGATAGTCCTAGTCTTACTTCTTATCTGTTGGAAGTATTGGATAAATGTTATCAAGATGGGCGGGAAATTGCTGCCATGAGATCGGGACTTTCTGTAGAGATTTTTCCGGAAAAGGCGATCGCCAATTTAGAACAAATATTAGATGAAAATTGGTTGCCTTAATCAGATTTATAGAGTAAAATAATGGGACAGCTTAGAAATTTCGTCACACCCCTACATCAAGCAAATCAGCGAGACTATCTAGCTTGCATGGTTATGGTTGATGATAAAGTTCATTGTAAAGGGAGCATTTCATTTTTGTTAAGATTTACGCAGGACTAGAAACCCTGTTTCTGTGCGCTGGAGAATAATTTATAATGTCATTACTTTAAAGGTATATCTCGACTATGTTAACTCAACCAAACCAATTAACCAAGAGTTTATATGATACCGACTATCATCTCTGGGTACTAGAAACTCTAAATAAACTAGAAAATAAAGATTTTGAATCTTTGGATTTAGCAAATTTAATTGAGGAGATATCAGACTTGAGTCGGCGAGAAAAAAGAAGACTAGAAAGTTTATTGATTCGTCTGTTGGAG
>CAWUOF010000330.1:0-5300 GCA_963923765.1 uncultured bacterium
ATAGGGCATTTAAAACATAATTTGAGGCAGTGATAGGTAAAACATAGCTTAAATCAAGTCTGGCTAAAGCTGACATATAAGCCAGCATGGATGTTAGTAAAAAGATTACTGCTACCCATACTGTCGGACTAAAAAATATTTGGATTATCCACGCAAAAATAGCTGGGGCAGTGAAGGTAGTTAGTTCGCCAATATGTCGCATTCCTTGGCTGAGACAGATATCTCCTAAAACTTGAAATACGACTAGGATAGAAATTACAAAAAAATTCCTCATCAGGAATTATATAACCTCGCTGTTGTAATAATTTGTGAGTTTAAAACCCCGATCGATGATAATTTGACGCACTTTTTCGCTTAATAATGCGTCTAATTCGGCTTGACCTAAACCTAGTGGGGCGTTACTTGGTTCACCAGCGATCGCTATAGCTGGATGGGAATAAATTTCTACTACATTTGCCGATATTTTGGGAATTAAATCTAGTAAATATTTCTCGGTCATTTGACCAGTTTGTAATAAACCATATACTCTATCTGCAAAAGATATTCCTTGGGATTTTAACAAATTTTCGCCATATTTTCGTAATGCACCAAATACGATCGACCAAACAATTTTTATTAGTAAATTGCGGCGATCGCTGGCGAGAGTAAAACTAATTTCTTCCTTGGGTAAACGAATTACTTTTACTCCAAATTCCGCCGCTAAATTAACAATGGTATTTAAAATAAAGGGATGGGAATGGTGGTGTAAATGTCCGTCAACGTGGGAAAGTTTTAAGCCGGTAGCCCGAAATTTTTCAAATTGGGCACGAATTTCTAAAGGTAATTCTCGTCTTGCTGCTGAATTAAATTGATATCTTAATCCTGTTTGTAGAGGATCTTCTAAAAAATTACCTTTATCATCAACTAAATGGGGAATTTCTTGTGGAGGTAATACTGATTTTCCACACCCGACTACTAGATGTAAGCCGATGGCTAAATTGGGATGTAAGCGGGCTAATTCTACAGCTTCTGTAAATGCTGCTCCCGTTACCATTATACTTGTACTGGTGAGAATACCTTTTTTATGCGCTTGAATAATTGCCTGATTTACACCAGTAGAAAATCCAAAATCATCACCATTGACTATGAGAAATTTATCTGGGTTTTTTCCAGATATTTCTATATTATCAGTTTTAGTTTTTGTGGTTGGTTTTGCCGTCATTATTTAATAGATGAACCTCTAGGTGTCAGGAAATAAATTGAATGTATTTTTGCTAAAAACCAGGATTTTTTTAACTATGCAAATATTTATCATTTTGATTCATAGTCTATTGTAGCGCTAAAGCGCAACAACGGCGCAACAACGGCGCAACAACGGCGCAACAACGGCGCAACAACGGCTAACAATGGCTAACAATGGCTAACATGGTTTTTATAAATAAATCCAAGAAATCGCCCCATAGTTATAGTTATTAACTATTATTCAACTAGAGGCGAAAATTAGGGGAAAATTAGTTAACTAACTAAATGTTAATTAAAACCAAGATAAAATTAAACTTTAGTTAGTAATTTTTCGCGATCGCGCACGGCAGCTTGTTGATTACGACGTTCTTTGAGATAGGAGAAAAACTCGCCACCTTCCCGTAGACGACGTACTAACATTTGGCGATCGCTCAACATTTCCCGCACAATCGGAATAATAGCTTTAGGACGGAAATAAAACCTGCGATACATTTGTTCTACTGCATCTTCAATATCTGCCGCCGAAAGATTATCATATTGCAATGTAGAAGCTTGAATGCCAGAATTAGCAACTAAAGCACTATCAGCAAACCACCCATTAGCTTTAGCTTGGGTATATAATTCTGTACCTGGATAAGGTGCAGCAATAGAAACTTGGATAGTATGGGGATTAATTTCGCAGGCAAAGCGAATAGTTTCTTCGATAGTCTCCTGAGTTTCGATGGGTAAACCGATAATAAAAGTACCATGTACAGTAATGCCGAGTTTATGACAATTTTTCATAAACTCCCGTGCTACTTCCAATTTGACACCTTTTTTAATCCGATTCAAAATATCTTGATTACCGGATTCAAAACCGACTAACAACAACCGCAAGCCATTATCGCGGAGAGTTTTGAGAGTATCGTAATCTAAATTAGCGCGGGCGTTGCAACTCCAGGTAATATTTAAACGTTTCAGATGTTCACTAATAGCGATCGCTCTATGTTTGTCGATAGTAAAAGTATCATCATCAAACATATATTCTCGTACTCGATCGCCAAAAATACTTTTAGCTTCTTCCATCATTCGTCCTACAGCTTCTGGGCTTTTAGCACGATATTGATGTCCGCCAATAGTTTGCGGCCATAAACAAAAAGTACATTTAGCCGGACAGCCACGACCGGTATAAAAAGAGATATAAGGATGCAATAAGTAACCAATAAAGTACTTATTAATATCCAAATCCTGAGCATAGGTAGGCAACACACTGGGCATACTATCCCAATCGTGAATTAATTCGCGATCGGGGGTATGTTGAATATTGCCATGTTTATCGCGATAACTTAAACCCTTAATTTGTTCCCAGGGTAAATCCTCAGCTAATTCCTTACAGGTATAATCAAATTCGTGACGACAAGCAAAGTCAATAATAGGATTTTCTTGCAGGGTTTCCTGTGGCAATATGGCGACGTGCGCTCCAATTAAACCCACTTTTACATTAGGATTTTGGGCTTTAATAGCTTCCGCACATTTAACATCATTAGCCAAAGAAGGAGTACTAGTATGCATGATTACCAATTCGTAATCTTTGGCAATTTTTAGTACATCATCTACTGACAAATTGTGAGGAGGAGCATCAACAAGTTTGCTACCAGGTACTAGGGCTGCGGGTTGTGCCAGCCATGTTGGATACCAAAATGAGGTAATTTCTCGTTTGGCTTGATATCTAGCACCTGCACCGCCATCAAACCCATCAAAGGAAGGTGGGCTGAGGAATAGGGTTTTTTTCACTTAATTTATCTCCTTATCAGCTTGCTAATACTGCCAAGTTTATTGTAATAGGTTGCTAAAATTTTGGTATTGTACTAAAAAAATTTTTAGGTAATTACGATGTTTAACTTGACAGTATAATTTTTTTAAATTGTCATAGTTAATAACTACTTTTTCATGCCAATTACCCGATCGACTAAAGCTAAAACTACACTACGGCTGAGTTTATCTTCACCATGAGTTAAAGCATCTAGGGTAGCATGAGCTAAGGTGAGGGGAATTTGACAGAAATCTAAAACCGGGCCTTCTGGTAAAGTTTGAGTGTAAGCATCTGCTAGTTTTAAATTACGCCTAGCATAAATATGCATATCTTCTGCATTCCAACCATCGGGGAAAAATTTTACACCCCGTCCTAAATCTTCATTATAATTCCGCAGAATATTAACAGCTTGCAAGCCTCTACCAAAGCCGATCGCTTCATAACGATTGGTTTGGGTGCCATCATACCAAGCCCACAAATCGGACAATAACAGCCCCACTGCCCCAGCGACACTAAAGGTGTAATGATCTAAATCTGCTTCCGTGTGAATTTGCCAGTTACGCTCCGCCCAGTAAGCCATACGATCTGCCATTGCGGAGGTGGCATCCCACACACGAGGAGCGATGGATTTCGGGGGTAAATTAGCCCATTCGCCAATGCGGATAGATACTTCTGGCAGGGTAATTTCTTGCCTACTCAAAGCGACGGAGAAATCATCAAAAGCATAGCCATCAGCGTCTGCCTGTAATGTCCAGCTAATCGTTCGTAATAATTTCGCCTTGGTCGGACCATCTAATTTAGCATGATCTTCAATTTCATCAATGGCTCGCATACACAGGTAAGCCGAGGCAACTGCTTCTTTTAGTCCCGACGGCAAGCGACTAATCGGGATGTAAAAAGTTCGACTGGTTTTTTTGAGAATATCTAAAGCGTCTTTTGACAATTTCATCCGTTCAACTCCTCTGAATTTTTCACCCTGACAGTCTCTGGCTTGTTTTTCCAGGAACTATTCTCCGCTTTCTGGCATTTTTGGACTTCCCATTGGGCTGAGTCAGCGCGATCGCCACACCACTTTTGGCCATAATAAGGTTTGTTGGCATTATCGCCAATTATCGCCTCGATCGGCTGTGATTATACTACTCCGATCTTTTTCTGGCCCCAAAAACCTCTATCCTGTTCCCACGCTTGTTGTATCATCTAAATTATCGTTTTTTTTAAATATATGTTTTTCATTTTTAACCAACCCCGTTTCAAAATACTATTCAAAATAGTATCAAATCTTTTTTCTACGTCAACTAATTACCTACCCTATAATTTAAGCATTTTGTCTGCCAATACTAAAATATTCTTTTATTCATCACTAAATTTAAAAAAATAGCAGCTTGCTTTTATTTTTTGGCAATCTGCTAAATTTTTATATTGTGGGTTTTTATCTAAAATTTTTTACAGCTTGACTGTTTTTGCCAAATCTCCATATTAGAACTATTTACATTTGTAGTAGTTAATACTATTTGCCCTTGCGGGTTAAATGTCCAACCTGTTGCTTCTTCTAAGGTAGCTAAAGTATAAGAAAATCGAGATTTTGTATAATTTTCTTTAATTTCGCTACTATTATTAATAGATAATTTTTCTACCCCCATGTTTGTTAAAATTTCATAACTATTACTCATTTCTATAGGGCTAATAGGTAATCCCCCCCGACCTGTCATATAAAAAGTATTATCAGATACTCTTTGACAAGCGTTAGCTATTAAAAGAGATTCATTAATTAACTGATAAGGTAAGTTATTTCTATCTTGGTTAGGGCTAGAATTTGGGTTTTTTATATCTACTATTCCGGCTAGGCCATATTCAGAACTAGCAGTAATTTTACTGTCAGAAGAAATAAAATTACCTTGGGTATTAATTTGAATATTACCACCTTGACCTTTGATAGCATTAGCAGTGATTTTACTACCGTTTAAAATTGCTAAAGTATCGGTTTTAATCTTAATATTACCCCCAGTGGCTGTATTGTAAGCGTCGGTGGTAATGCTACTAGAATTATTTAGTTGAATATCTTGTGCTTGAATAGTTATATTACCTCGATCGCCTACATTAGTTGACCCACTTAAATTACCTTGATTATCTAATTTTATGTGATTAGCAAAAATTTCTAAGTTTCCCGCTTTACCAATTCCTCGACTACTAACTGATACTAATCCCCCATTTTGAATCACTAACCTATTAGTGATTAGTTGCATTTGTCCAGCATCACCGCTACCCATAGTCATTGCTTCTAAGAGAC
>CAWUOF010000331.1:0-5293 GCA_963923765.1 uncultured bacterium
TCGTGGTTCCACATCCGCAATAGGCATCTAAAATAACATCTCCTTCATTACTACTAGCTTTGATAATTCTTTCTAATAAAGCTTCAGGTTTTTGAGTGGGATAACCTAAGCGTTCTTTTGTTGTTGGGGCAAATAATATATCTATCCAAATATCTTGAAGCACAGGACTTTTAGTTTCATTTAAATACTGTTTCAAACCATCTTTTCTTGGATTACCATTTTTCTGAAGTAAAATATAACCTTGGGCATATAATTCTTCTAATTTCTCTAAGGAAAACCTCCATTGTCGGTTTACGCCTGGATGAACTCCACGCCATTCGACCGTTCTTGACTCTGAAAAATGCGGTGCAGTAAGATTTTCGGCTCGATATAAACCCTTTTCATCTGAATATTTATATCTTGATAATTGTTCTTGGGAGTGGCTACCATGTATATGATTAAATGTCTTAAATTGTGTTTTGCAATAAAAAAATAAACGATCTTGAATACGTCCAAATCTTTGGGGATCGTTATGTGCAGTAGTTCGTTTCCAAACAATTTCATTAAGAAAATCACCACCCTGAGCGCAAAAAATAGCATCTAAAATAATTTTTAAATAATGACTTGCTGTTGGATCACAATGTAAATAAAAACTTCCTGTTGGCTTTAAAACACGATGAATTTCTGCAATTCTTAAGGTCATACTCACTAAATAAGCTAGTAAACTTCCTTTTCCTAAAACCTTTGTTAACCCTGAAATTAAATCAATACTCTGACTCGTAAACCTTCCTAGATAATTTTCTTGAATTTCTGCTAACCCTTGATTTGCATGATCATCCCAAGTCCAAGTATCAATAAATGCCTGAGCTTGTGCCTGATCTTCTTTTCCTAAATTATTATAAATTTGATTATAATTCCGCTTAGAATTAAATTGCGGATCAATATAACATAAATCCACCGATTCATCTTTAATATGTTTGCGTAAAACCTCTAAATTATCTCCGTAAAAAAGTTGGTTGCCCATCTGTTTTTCAAACTTTTCTTATTTCCCCATATTAGATTATTTTAATAGGGTTAATTTTTTGGTTACTTAAACCAGAAAATTTTACTTTGCTAAGTCTAATACATAAATGTAAAAGCAAGCTAAAAAATTAATTATTTTTTAACCTATAAAAATTCTGGTTTTATTGTTAAATTTACATATTTAAACGGAATTTACAAGGCAGTTAAAATACTAACTTTTCCAATCATCACCCACCAATAATTATACAATTATTTAAACACTTGGTAATTCTTGCAATTCCTGAAAAGTGGGCATTAAGCTATCCATTGTATTGACATTATTCGCAATCAGTTGTTCAAATAATGCCTGACTAAAACGATCGCCTTTTACATCAATAGAAGTGCGATATCTCAACTCTCCATCATCAAGATCAATTTCCAAGTTACCAATAAGCAGATCATAATTAATTTCCGAAATACAAACAGCAAAAGTTTGCCGCAGATTTTCAGGTATTAAATCTGGATAAACTGAATAAAATAAGCACTGTTCTTGTGCTTCATCAACTCGAACTAAGCAAACCCATTGCCCATTTTTTCCTTGAAATCGCAACTTTAAAATCGTTTCTTGTATTTCTTCATATTCGATATTATTCTCTTGAAAATAATCAACAACAATTACTTGCAGAGGAACTTTAAAGTTAGACATTAATTGCCTTTGAACTTTATCTGGGTTTTCCCATAAAGTGTGATATCCCATTTTTAGTTCCCCGGTTCCCTCCAACTCTGGCGGCAAGGAAATGATTTGTTTAAACTCTATCAGCAGCCAACTTTCAGTATTCAGCAAAAATTTTAACCGCTCATTACATTCTCCAAAGCCAGTCAGATAATTGGATAGCTTTTCAGATGTTAATGATTGTTTCTTTAATTCCGCAACTAAAGTTTTTTTGAGGGAAAGTTTAATTTCTACCTCTTTCTCTTCAAAATCATCGGAATTCATTTCTCCCATAAACATTAGGTGAGCATATAGGTTAAATAATGCTTCATCCTTAATCTTTTGGTAGCATTGATAATCTGTAATGACTATCAAATAACAGGCTAAATCATCTTCATTTTCGTACTTAATTGCAGATAAATAACAGGAAATTTTTTCTCCTGTAAGAGTATGAAAAATAATTTTTGACTGACTATGATCCATCATTAACTTCCTGATTTAATGCCTAAAAAATTCCCGGAAAAGCTTGACCCTTTGTATTTAAACCGAGCAATCTTGCTGCCACTTTCTCCTTTCAGAGATACGAAACCGGCATCATAAGATAACTCTCGAATTCGACTGAGATATGCCTCACAAGAAAACTCAAATGGATCGATAGATTTTTCTTTTTCCCAAGCCAATTTAAAACCTAATTTAAGCGATTGGTTAACTTGCCCAGCCGTGCTTGATTCTCCTGTCAAATCATCAGTAACTTCTCCTGTTTGATTGATAACTTGTTGACCAAGAGATGTACTGGCATTTTGAGAGATATAACCTATATCGGTTCCTACACTTGTCACACTTCCTGCTAATCCTTTTTCTCTTTGCTGTGTTTGTTTAATTAAAGTATTAAGAATATTTCCTCCTGAAGCAATAGTGCCCGCAATAATTTGTACCGCTCTGCCAGTGTCCCCAGCCCAGCTTGTATTTAATTTACCGAATATTTCTAGCTCAATAGCTGAAGTATAGCGAGATGTAACCTGCTTTCCGACGGACATTGATGCACGTACCAATTTTGCTTCTGCTCCACCACCTAACAGCCCTTGGAGAGCGTCTAACTCGGCAGAAAGTGAATAAGTGTTTTTATGTAGGCCATAAACTGCATTGTGAATTTCTGGTTGAGTTTTATTAGCTTTTCCAAGTCCTGTTCCCAAGGTGTTAGCGGAAAAAGTAGTACCTTGAGTTGATTTCAGACCCGCCTCAACTGTTCCAATTCCTGCATTAATCTTGGCATTAGCTTTTTCTACGAAACCAACCTCTACAGCAGCATCATTTTTCTGTCCATTAGTTGTAAACAGCCATTCTTCCATCCCAGCCGCCCAAGTTTCAGCAGTCTGTGCTTGAGTCATGCCCATACTCTCAGCTTGTTTTTTATTCATTCCCCAAACTTTATTGGCAACGGTACTATCTAGGTTTTCAGTTTGGAATTTTCGGTAGAAACCATAGGATACTAATTGTAGAGCCTTTTGACTGGTGGATGCTGTGGCATCAAAGAACAATCCTGCTTGGAAACTAATGTCAATTATTCCTAAAGCCGACCACCCCGCTCCTAATGTGACTTCAACATTTATATTGATATTCGGTTTCCCCTCTTCTTCATCTTTTTCTGCACTACCCACGACTTGAGTGGTGAAATAAACTCCGGCGGCTCCTGGAATGGGAACTTTCACTTGCACGTCTAGGGAACAGTCAGTCCCCGGTTGAGGAACAGCCCAGTCAACCAGGCTGGCAATTCTCGCAAAACCTTTTTCTAAAGTATCGGCTTCAATGACTTTTTGGATAGATTTTTTGCCAACTTCATTGCTTTCGGTTTTCTGCTTAACTCCTGTTTCTAATGCTGCGCGAGCATCTATATCTTCTTGATCAATACCTTTAGCAATCTTTCTGGCCTCAACTATTGCTACGCTGGCGTTTGCACCTTTAGTAGTTCCTGCCTTGGTTTTAATAATTTCATCTGCTTTTGATTTAACTGCATCTTTTGCCTTTCCGGTTCTAGCCCCTTGGGCTGCCGTTTTTAAAGCAGCAATAGTTTGGTCATTCACATGATGATTAGTAATTTCTGCTGCTAACTCTTGAATAACCTGATTAACGGATCCCTTAGCTTCTGTGTAAGCTTCCCCTTTTGCTCGCATTGCATAATAGTCTTTGATTCCTGCACTGGTTGCTTTATTAGCATTTTGAAGAGCCGCAGTAATTTGCGAGTCAATATCCTGATAAGCTTGAGATCTAGCTGCTTGTTTTAAAGTATTACGGAAATTATTTAATTTTGCAGACCGTCTCCATTCGCCTCGTTCTAAGCCAAGCTTATAACAGACTTTGCCGTGAATTTCTGCAAATATTCTTTGATATTGATAATTTATATAAGCATCAATTTCACTGGTGCCTCCTTTAGTAGCTTTTTGTTGATTTAGTGCTTGTAAATCATTAATTTCTGCTTCTATAGCTACTAAAAATTTATTGAGGTTTTCCTTGTCTTTTGGACGGTTTTCTCTCTCTAAGTATTGCACAGCCTCTTCAGTTAATTGTTTAAATTCTCGCAAAAAAGGCAGTTTGTTTTCAATAGTCAAATTAGGTAATTGATAATATTGAATTAATCGTTTTTTTATTTGTTTAATTGTGGTGTTGTTTGACATCTTCGATGCTGGAGCAATCACTTTTTCTTTATATTCTTCTGGACTCCATAAAACCCGTTGGATAACTCTTGGATGACTATTAGTGATGGAAATTCCAGATAGTTGTAGATTTCTTTTTGTCTGGATTTTACCTGGTAAAACAGCGCCCCCCTGTTGCACAACATGAGTTAACTCATGGGCAATTAATTCTTGCCCGTCTTTGCTACCAGGATTATATTGTCGTTGAGCAAAAAAGATATCTTGCCCGGTGGTAAATGCTTTGGCTTGAATTGATTGATTCAACTGGTTAGAATTGGCATCAGTATGTACTTTTACTCCGCTAAAATCAGCCCCGATCGCTTCACCCATCGATCGCTGTAAATCAGCATCTAATGGCTGTCCACTACCTTTGGCACTGTTTATTTTTGCTTCTAATTCTGTTGAAGCTTTCCCGCCCCCGATCGCTTCTTGACGCTGTAAGATTGACTTAGCTTGGAGTTCTTCGTCATCTTCTGGTATGGCTTCTCGCTGTAGTGAAAATACGGGCGATCGCTGTAGTTTTGATATTATTGGTTTTGTTTGGATTTCTTCTGCTGCTGCTTCCTGACGCTGTAGCGATTTTTTCTGTGCTGCCTGGGCAAAATTAGACCTATTAATTTTTTGTACTACCTGAGATGCTACCTGATCTGCTTCCCGTTCGTACTTGTCGTTGGCTGGCCCTATATTCAATTGAGGTTGTATAGGTATATCTATATTACTATCAATTTTTCTATTCAACTTTGGTCTAATTACTACTCTTTCTGGCTGTGGTGTACTAGGCAATACTGTAGCTAAGTCCCAACCCAAATGCGATTCTTTTCGCTGTATTTCGATCTCTTCCAACTCGTTTTGATTGTCTGTTTCCGCTTGATTTGAAGAGTTTTGGGAATTTTGTTGGGCTTGTATTACA
>CAWUOF010000332.1:0-5276 GCA_963923765.1 uncultured bacterium
TAATAATGCTAATTAATATTTAATTATCCCTGGTGGTTGTAAAAGCATCAATAGTTATTACTAAAAATTTCGTGAAAATCGTATAAAAATTATTATTTTCAGATTTTTCTATTTTGCATTTTTCACTGCTTTTTAGCAAATCCAGTTTTTTTATAATACTTAAATTTTGGTATAAATACCAGATGATGCGATCGAGGAAGGCTTGATTTTATCCTGGTATTTTTCTACTTTCTTCTAGTATTAGCAGGAAAGATTACTAAATCTTTACCTTGTATTTTCCATTTTTTACCTTTTATTTCCATTATTTATGTCTGATTTAGTCCCTCAACTTTTCTCACTTTACAGCAAACTTGGTGCCGGTGTATTACTCGGATTTTTTCTCGGTCGGTATTTACCAAAATTTATACCTATATATTTAGGTAAATATCTTTTTTGGGTAGGTGTTCCCATTGGTATTGTTGCTTTTGTGCGTCAGGCTGACTTATCTGGATCAATTTGGATGGCTGCGGTAGCAGCATGGATGGCCATTTTTTTAGGGGTTGGATTAGCTTGGATTTGTATTTATTTTAACAATAAATTTAACAATAAATTTAAAAATAATACACAATCACAAGCAGTTTGGAGTAAACCAACTCAAGGTAGTTTTTTGATAGCTGCAATGGTGGGTAATACTGGCTATCTTGGTTATCCTATCACCCTTGCCTTAGTAGGAGAAAAATATTTTGCTTGGGCGCTTTTTTATGATTTGATGGGTACTGTTTTAGGGGCTTATGGCTTAGGAGTTGCTTTAGCCGCAGGTTTTGGGGTTGGCAAAATTCGCCCCCAGGAATTATTTTTAAAGATAATAAATAATCCTACTCTTTGGGCATTTGGATTTAGTTTATTGGCGCGGGATATACCTCTTAGTCATGTCACAGAAATTAGTTTAAAGTGGCTTGGATGGAGTACTATTATTTTAACTTTAGTACTAATGGGAATACGTTTAAGTCAGATACAGTCTTGGCAAAATTTACCTCAAGCTTCTGTTAGTTTGGGAATTAAAATGTTATTAGTTCCCTTGTTTTTAGGTTTTATCTTATCTCGTTGGGGTATGAGTGGTCCGCCTTTGTTGGTGATGGTATTACAAATGGGAATGCCGCCGGCTTTTGCTAGTTTGGTATTGGCAGAAACTTATAATCTCGATCGCAATCTTAGTGTTACAGCTTTAGCTTTAGGAACTTTAGTATTATTAGTTACTCTGCCGTTTTGGTTATGGTTGTTTTAGATTCATTCTTTGTCCAGTTTACAGTCTATGGGTTTGATTTTTTCGTATTTTTCAAAAGGTTGATGAATCCAGGGATTATCTGGTAAATAATCTACATAATAATCTGGGGTAATAATTGAACAAGCTTTATACCAAATTACCGCCGTTTTTATCACTTTAATATCATTACCATAATGATTATTTAACCAGGTTATCGACTCTTTTAGGCTTGTACCGGAATCTACTAAATCATCTACTAATAGCAGATTACTGCCTAATTTATCTGTTGTCATGGTTAAATCACGAGAAAATTTGATTTTACCTCGATCGCGCCAGGTTGGGCCTGTGTAAGAACTTACCGCTAAAATGGCCATTGGCTGTTCGTAAATTCGCGATAAAATATCTCCTATTCCCAGGCCCCCTCTCGCTAAACAAACAATTTGGTTAAAATTCCAGCTAGATTGATAGATCTTAGCAGCTAGTTGCTCAATTTTTTGGTGGTATTCTGACCAAGAAACGTATAGATCGAACATAATTTACCTAATTTAATAGACGAAACTATGATAAGAATATTATGATCAGATATCTCTTAAAATTGCGAGGTAATTTCTGAATAGGGAACAGAGGACAAAAGAAAAAATTTGATGATTTTTCTATTCATCTAAATAATTTTGCAAGGGTGTATCTTATAGACAGTAAAAAACTATAGTTTAACTATGCCACTAGAATTTTTTATTTTAGTCCATGTAGGGCACTAAAGCGCAACAACAATTTTTCACAATTTTTCACTCAGATGCACTACCCTAAAAAATATATATTATCGGCGATCGCCTGACTATAAGGGTGCATTTCCCAGATTACCTACCCTTATTAGGAATAATAATACAGTTTATCGATATATTTTTGGAATCTTCCAGGGTTTCTATTTGCTTTTCTATATTGACCAATATGAGATGGACTTATGAAATTTCTACATTTTTTTGAATCCTTAGAACAAAATGATGATTATTATCTAGTTTTACAAAATGTTAAACAAAAAATATTTACTGTTATTTTATGGTCAGGGGCTAGTTTAATTGGTTTAACGGTAATTTGGTTATTTTTAGGTAATTTTTTAGTAGCGGAACCAGAAAAAAAAATAGAGGAATCACGGCGAGAATTTATGCAGGAATTTTCTGCAAAAGAAAATAATTATACAGCTTTAAAAATACAAGATTTAGCTCAAAAAATTGGCTTAGAAAAAATAATTATTACTAATAATAAATCTGCCCAGATATTTTCTATATATCAAGAGCAAAATCAATCTTATCAAAAAATTAGTGAACCATTAAAGAATTATTTGGAAATACAATTAAAAAAGCCTAATAATGAAGTAGATATACCACCAGAAAAACTGCGGCGTTATTTAAATTCCCAACAGGAAAATTTAGAAAACCTACGTAATTATATTTTAACCCATGAAAAACCCCACTGGCAGTTAGAAGAAAATTTGCTAATCAATAGAAATGAATTTGTAATAAACTTTCAAAGTATAATTGACTTACAACAGGTTTTAGCTTTAGAAATACTAGAAAAAAATCGATCGCAACAAACAAAAGAAATGCTACAAACCTTAGAAATTTCTTGGATAATTAATAGTTCCCTACTAGAAAGACCTGATTTATATTCGCAAATGTATGGGATGATGGTAGCCAGAATGCAAGCTGGAGTAATGCGAAAAATAGATGGTCTGTCTGGGCAATGGCAACAACGCTTAGAAGATTTGGCTAAACAAGAATATCCCCAGGGATTTTTAAAAGCATTAAATCGAGAAACATTGATAATAACTAATTTAATTAAAAATAATTTTTGGCAAACCTTAGAGGGTAGAAAAATTCTAAAAACCGATTTTTCTGAGATAAGCGATCGCCAAAAAGAAGCATGGCTGCAAACAACTTATAAAGTAAATCTACTGGCTAAACCTTATTTTCGTTTTGCTGCTGTTGACTATTGGCAAAATATGCAAATTATTTGGCAACAATTACCAAAACAAGATATTTGTTATTTTAATGCCGATGAATTTATTAAACAAACAGGTACATCAGTAGCTGAATGGAATGTGCCGGGACAAATATCACAGTTAAGCTGGGTAAAAATTTGGCATCATGTTAACCATTTAAAACTGGATTTAGAATTAACTCAAAAAATTTTACAATTAAAAGAATTAGCAGCAAAAAATCGCAATTGGCCAGAAAATCTACCAGAAATTTCTGCATCTAATTGTAAAAATACTCAATGGATTTATAAAATTTATAACGATGGCACAATATCACTTAATTATAGTCAAAAACCAAATTGGCTAGAAGAAAACAAAGGTTTACCTTTAAGTTATAATATTAAGGATAAATTTAAGGAAAATACTAAGGCCAATATGAAGAATAATAAGAAGACGCGATCGCCCCGATGATAAAAATATCTACATATTAGTTTTATTTGGGATAATTTTAATCATCTTTTAATCATCTTTTCATCATCGTTTTATCAGCGTTTAATCATAATTTCCAATTCTCAAAAACCATGAACGATAATATCAACATTCCGAAAAATTACGACAATAATCAACCAGAAAAACTCAACTTTCTCACCAAGCTTTCCTTTGGGGTTGGAGACTTTGGCACCGCTATTAGTGCTAATATTATCATATTTTATATGTCAATTTTTCTCACAAATGTTGCTGGTATGAATCCTGCCACGGCAGGGATAGTAAGAATGATCGGCGGGATATGGGATGCTATCAACGATCCGATCGTAGGAATGTTAAGTGATAAAACGCGATCGCGTTGGGGAAGACGTTATCCTTGGATGGTAATCGCCGCATTACCTTTAGGTATATTCTTATTATTACATTGGATAGTTCCCCCCTTATCCAATAACTTATTATTTTGGTATTACCTCATCGTCACAATGGTATTTAACACCCTCTACACCTGCGTTAATTTACCCTACACTGCTTTAACACCAGAATTAACCCAAGATTACAACGAAAGAACCAGTTTAAACAGCTTTCGCTTTACCTTTAGCATCGGCGGTAGTATTCTATCTTTACTATTAGCTTTCATTATATTTGCTAAGGTAAAAGACCCCAGCCAACAATATTTAATACTAGGCGCTATTTGTACAATTTTTTGTATAATATCTCCCTATTTATGTGTATTAGGAACCAGAAAAAAAATATTTTCTAACCCCAAAAATTTAGAACCAGATAATTCATCCCATAATATGAGTTACTGGGAACAAATGCGAATAATTTTTAGTAACCGTCCCTTTATATATGTTATCGGTATTTATTTATTTTCCTGGTTAGGAGTACAAATCACTGCTACTATTATCCCCTACTTTGTAACTGACTGGATGAAAATGGGAACTGAAGCTTCAGCTACCGTAGCTTTAGCAGTGCAAGGTACAGCTTTATTAATGTTATTTGTCTGGAGGTTAGTTAGTGAAAAATACGGCAAAAAAGCAGTATATTTTATGGGCATGAGTTTATGGATTATTGCTCAAGCCGGATTATTTTTTCTGCAACCAAATCAAGTACAATTATTATATATTCTCGGTGTACTAGCAGGTTTTGGAGTTTCTACCGCCTACCTAGTGCCTTGGTCGATGATACCAGATGTGATTGATTTAGATGAATTAAAAACTGGACAGCGACGAGAAGGCTTATTTTATGGTTTTATGGTGTTACTGCAAAAAATTGGTTTAGCTTTAGGGTTATTTTTAGTTGGTATAGCTTTAGAATGGGCTGGTTTTATTTCTAAAACTGGTAATCAAGAAGTAATACAGCCTGACTCTGCACTTTTAGCTATTCGTTTATCCATTGGTCCCGTGCCAACTATATCTTTAATTTTGGGTTTAGTTATGGCTTATTTGTATCCTATTACCCGTGAAATGCACGCAGAAATTTTGCTAAAATTGCAGGAAAGAAAAGCAGCTAATAATTAAATCTAAAAACCACAAAACCCATTGTAGGGGCGGGTTATAGGACAAATTATGC
>CAWUOF010000333.1:0-5258 GCA_963923765.1 uncultured bacterium
TAAATATCTATAATTTTGTTTCATAGTCCAGGAGGGGCGCTTGCATCGCAACAACAGATTTTCCCATTATGGTACATTTTATAGAGGATAAAACAGGTGTATTTCTTGGATATTGAATAATCGTTGTTGCGATGCAAGCGCCCCTCCTGGACTATGAAACAAAATTATAGATATTTATCTAGTTAAGATACTGTTTGCCCGAAATGTGCCTCAGTAAAACAGTAACAAACTATAGCGCTTGCATCGCAACAACAGATTTTCCCATTATGGTACATATTACAAAACAGTTTATTTTTCATCTTTAAACCTTTTTTGACTGCGCCCCTGATATAAACCAATGACATAGCCAACAACTCCCGCCCCTCCAGCAGCTTGCACAGCAAACAAAAGTGATTCTACTTCACTACTAGCAGGTTTAATTAGAGGTTGAAACCAAGGTTTATATTCCGGTTGTATCTCCTGAATAACATCTTTAGCCTGACTATCTGCACCAGAAAAATCAGCATTTTTAATCATCACCAAAGGAAATATAGCTAATCCTAACACACCCAAACATAACCAGAAATTACTCTTCATAATCTTTGCGAACCTTTGCGTTAACTTTTGCGTTTAAAAAACAATTTTTAATTATCCTACTTCTTTATTAATAAACCTTAATAATTCCAACTCGTCTTTATTATAAGACTGCAACCAATTCCACACTAATACAGTTAATAAACCTTCACTAATAGCTAAAGGAATTTGAGTAATAGCAAAAATACTAGCAAACTTGAAAAACGAGGCTAAAAAACCGCCATTAGGGGAAGGAAAAGCTAAAGCTAATTGGAACGAAGTAACTAGATAAGTAGATAAGTCGGCGAGGGAAGCTGATAAAAATATGGCGAGTTTTTCTTTGTTACTAATTTTGATAATTAACTGATAAATACTATAGGCGACGATCGGCCCTATAACAGCCATTGACATTGCATTAGCGCCTAAAGTAGTTAAACCACCATGTGCTAATAATAAAGCTTGAAATAATAAGACTAAGCTACCTAAAACTGCCATTACTAACGGCCCAAATAGGATGGCACCTAAGCCGGTGCCGGTAGGATGGGAACTACTACCAGTAACGGAAGGCATTTTTAAAGCTGAAAGTACAAAAGTAAAAGCCCCTGCTAAAGCTAATAGTAATTTGATTTGGGCATTTTCTTGAGAAATACGCCGCACTCGTAGTAAACCTAATAGAAAAAATGGGATAAAAATTACCCACCAAAAAATCGCCCAACTTAGGGGTAAAAAGCCTTCCATGATGTGCATTGCTTGTGCTGGGGCGGGGGTACCGATCGCTATATAGGTGGTGAGGATGGTAATTAATATTAGCTGAAGACAACGAGTTTTTACTTTAGATTTATTTGAGTTCATTTTAATAGGAAATAGAGGTAATGCGGCGGGGGGTTCCCGCCGAGGGGAAATTACATGGCGATCGCTGCTAAGGATGTCATAGAATTAAAGGTGTTTTCGATGTGATTTTTATCGAGGGAACGACCTATAAATACTAAACGAGTGGCGCGGTTTTCGTCATTTTTCCAAGGGCGATCGAAGAAGTACTCTAAACGGTTTCCTACTCCTTGTAATACCAAACGCATTGATTTATTAGGTACAGCCACAAATCCTTTAATGCGGTAAATTTCCTGGGACTGCATTAATTTTTGCAGCATTTCTACTAATATTTTTGGTTCAAAACTTTGTTCTAAAACCAGATGAACTGAATTAATATTATCATCGTGTTCATGTTCTGCTTCTGTGTCGTGATGACTAGGACGACTATCTAAATTATCCTCTACTGCGGCATTAAATCCTAGTAGTAACTCTGGGGAAATATCCCCATTTTGACAAGGAATAATTTTTACTCCTTTGGGTAGTTCTTTTTGTAACCAATTTTCGATTTGATTTTGGGTTTCTGAGTCTACTAAATCGACCTTAGTTAATAAAACTAAATCAGCGCAAGCTAACTGATCTTCAAATAGTTCTTCGATCGGGGTTTCATGGTCTAAATTTTCATCAGCTTGTCGCTGTATTTCCACTGCTTTTAAATCAGCAGCTAGGGTTCCTGCTGCGACGGCTTCACAGTCTACTACTGTAATGACAGCATCAACGGTGGCACCGTTACGAATTTCTGGCCAACGGAAGGCTTGTATTAAAGGTTTTGGTAATGCTAGACCGGAAGTTTCTATCAAAATGCAATCTAATTTATCTCGTCGTTTCAGAAGTTCTTGCATTGTTGGTAAAAATTCTTCTTGTACAGTACAGCATAAACATCCATTAGTTAATTCAACTATATTGTTAATACTGTTATCTTCTTCATCACAGACTTGACAGGAACGGAGTAATTCTCCATCTATTCCTATTTCGCCAAATTCATTAACTAAAACGGCTATTTTTCGGCCTTGATTGTTTTGTAATTGTTGACGAATTAGGGTAGTTTTACCACTACCGAGAAAACCAGTGATAACAGTAACGGGTATTTTGTGCATTTGTTACCTTTAAATTGAGAAATGGGAAAATTTATATGGCTGAATTGATGTCTAATTCATATTTTGGGTGCATTTCAAAATTGTAAAAAATCGTTGTTGCGCTTTAGCGCTTTTCGTGGACTATAAACAAAAATCCTAGATCTTTGCCTAGTTAAAATATTCTTTTTTGCAGATGCACCCAATATTTTTACATTGGTACGGGGGGAATTTTTGCTAATAAACCATTTTTTAATGGTTCTGGTCGTTCTGCCCAAGGTAATAAGCCATCAGATTTTGAGAAATATGTACTGGCACAATTTAACACTGCGATCGAGGTTTCTTTTAATTGTTCCGAATTGGCTGGTAAATCTCCAAAAAGATAAGTATATTTGCCTTCAGCAGCAAAGGATACGGTGCAAGAATGACTACACGCACCCATACATTCTATTGTTTTGATGGGGAATTTTTCTTTTAATTCCCAGTTTGCATGGAGTTGTTTAATTTGTTCTAGTAGTTGTTCTCCGCCACTTTTTCCTACTCTTTTGCCGTTTTGCCACATAGAGGCGCAGGTAGTACAAACAAATAAGGTGTGTTGTTGATTCATTGTTGTTAGTTTTCAGTGCTATAAATGGGCTAGAGTTTTTGCCGGAGTCAATATTATTGGAATCATACCATTGATTTTCAGGTATGCTAATTTGGATTATTTTTATAAATTTTGATTTTTTTAATCCCAATCTATTTCTTGCATCATTTCTGCCATCATGTCTTCCATTATTTTTTGTTTTAAGTTGAGAAATTCAGGGCCTTTGACAAACTTTTTAATAGTGATTTTTTTGTTACGAAAATCTTTAACAAAATCTCGTACTTCTTCAACGCATTTCTTTTGAAATTCTACTTGTTGTATCATTTCTGCAAAGAAATCATTTCCTTGTTTAACTGCTTTGCGATAATCAGCAACTATAGCGCCTTCTGGGGTGTTTTTTACCTGGCGTAATTCCCGTTTTAAGTTTTCATATTGGTCTTGAAGTATATTATTTTTTTCTTGTAGCCGATCGCATTTTCTGGTTAAATCATCACTTTGATCATTAATATCTATTTCTTCACCTAATTTATATTGTTTTTCTATTTCCAATAGTTTCGCAATATCTCCTTCTTGGTAAGCTTTGTTAATTTCTTTCATAATTTCGTTATGGCGCATTTGTGTTTCGTTATCTGTTACTTTATCAGGATGGAAAATTTCTGCTAATTTTAGAAATGTTTTGCGAATTTTTCGGGAAGTTTCGCTTTTTTCAGCAGAAGCAGTTTCGTGGGGTTGATTTTGAGAAGTGTATTTTTGTTGATTTTGATTAGCAAATTCTGTTTCATTTGAGAAATTTTCAAACATTTCGTCTAATTCTGTATCTTCATCAATATTATCTATTTTGGAACTAATGAACCCCATATCTTGCAAATTTACATAAATCTCTTCTATAGTTATACGGGAATTAAGGCCAAGTTTCCTAGTAGTAAAGATTTCTGCAAATAGTTGATGAATTTCTTCATCTATTTCTGCCATGTTTTGCATAATGGGAGAAACTTTTTCAAACATTTGCGAAGCTACCGATCGCATTTGTTCGACAAAATTTTTAATTTCTGTCTGTTTTTTCTTAATTTTTTTTAAAATTGATTTATGTTCTTCTTCTAATGCTTCTAAACGGATATGTAACTCTGAAAAAGCTAGGGAAGATTCAGAAGTATTGACTTTAGCTACAGACTGTTTTTTGCGTGGTGGCATGGTGATAAAATTTCCCAGGATACAAAGGGTAAAATATTAATTATATATTATTTTCCCAAATAATGACAATACACCCACAATATATAATGATAATTTTTGTTAGTATAACCTAGTTTAATTGCTTAACTAACATAGTTTACATTTTGTAAATTGGGCTGACTTTTTTATTAAATTTAGTACAAAAACTTTTTCACCCCTATCGATCGCCTACTAACTAATGGGTGATTTAATTTATAGAAAATAGCTATCGTGAAAATATACATAATCATCCGTACCTCGCAGATGTTTTTAAAATTGTAAAATCGGCGGGCATTCTGGCTCAGAGATCTAAATAAATCCCATTACAGTTGCGGGACAGCGACGGATTTACACCGAACTTTCCCCCTTACCTCTGATGGCTGCTTCCCACCAGAACCGACTTAAGCAGAATTATATTACCATTAGATGCACACTTAAGCATAAAAATTATAAATAAATTCTTAATAAATTAGGAAAATTCCGCGTAAAATAGGTTTTGATGGAAATTATTAAGACTTTGAGGCTTACCCATGTTTGCAACATCACCTAAAAGTAGTTTATGTTTAGCTGCTTCTTGTATTGCGGCGATCGCTGCTGTCGGTTCCATTTTTGAAATTTCATCAGGAACACCCCAACTAGGTAGCACTACTACATGGGCAATTCTCTTACTTAGTTTACCCCTAACAATCATTTTGCTATATGCAGCTATTCGTATTGCTCAATCTAGTATGGATAATTAATAATTAAGGCAAATAAATTATATAGTTAATAATTACGCTATTATCCCAGTAAAAATAATCTGTAGGGTGCGTCAGACGTAAAATTTAAGCTATGTAATTTAGGTGTAAAATTCTGACGCACCCTACTAGATAATTAATTTAGTATGTAGGGTGCGTTAGACGTAAAATTTAAGCTATGTAATTTAGGTATAAAATTCTGACGCACCCTACTAGATATATAATTAATTTAGT
>CAWUOF010000334.1:0-5227 GCA_963923765.1 uncultured bacterium
ACAGGTACATACCGAAGGTGATTTTGGTAATATGACCACAAATTTTAAAATTTATGAAGGTCAATACCTGCTTCTTTGGCCATAGCTTGTAAGCCTTTAGATTCTAAGGTTTTAATAGCTGTGGTAGAAAGACGTAATCTTACCCAGCGATTTCCTTGGGGCCACCATACCCGCTTCCACTGTAGATTTGCTTGTTGTAATTTCTTTGTACGACGATGGGAATGGGAAACGGCAAAAGCATTATTAGCTTTTTTACCCGTAAGCTGGCATTTGCGGGACATACAAAACTCCGGTTTTTTTGGTGAAATTCAGTCCAATCTTTGATTATATGGGATATTGTTTATTACTTGCAATCAAAAATAAAATACTACAGCCCGTTTACTTTACAAAACTTTATCGTATACTACCGACAGTAGTTTAAAGGAGACACAAAACGATGTCTTTGGCCACAAAGCCACTGACAGTTCCCAAAGAGTTCCTTAGTCCCCCCGGTACATTTAACCCCACTCTACTAATGTTTTTTGCATCAGTAGGCTTAATTGCCCTTTCAGTGTTGGGTTATTTTCGTTGGGAATGGCCTCATTGGTGCAGCTTTTTTTTAAATGTTCTGGCTTTACATTTGGCTGGAACTGTAATTCACGATGCTTCCCATAATGCGGCACATCGAGATAAAATTGTCAATGCTTTTCTTGGACATGGTAGCGCTTTAATTTTAGGCTTTGCTTTTCCAGTGTTTACTAGGGTTCATATTCAGCATCATGCTAATGTTAATGATCCGGAAAATGACCCAGATCATTTTGTGTCCACTGGTGGTCCATTGTGGCTGATTGCCGCTCGTTTTTTCTATCACGAAATTTTCTTTTTTAAGCGGCGGCTATGGCGAAAATATGAACTATTGGAATGGTTTTTAAGCCGTTTATTTGTAGCTACAATGGTTTATTTTTCCCTTCAGTATGGATTTTTTGATTACATCATTAATTATTGGTTCTCCTCGGCTTTAGTGGTAGGGCTGGCTTTAGGATTGTTTTTTGATTATTTACCTCATAGACCTTTTCAAGAACGCAATCGCTGGAAAAATGCTAGAGTTTATCCTAGCCCCATACTCAATTTAATGATTATGGGACAAAATTATCATTTAATTCACCATCTTTGGCCATCAATTCCTTGGTATAAATACCAGCCAGCTTATTATGCTACTAAACATCTTTTAGATGCAAAAGGTTCCCCCCAAACTTTGGGTCTACTCGAAGGTAAAAGCTTTTTTAGCTTTGTTTACGATATCTTTCTAGGCATCCGCTTTCATAAAAAATCCGAGGATAAATCTGCAAATATTTCTACTTGATTAAACCTCTTGCACAAATACAATAATTAGTTATGTTATTTTCAAACATATTTGATAGGGTAATATCTAATATGTTTCCTAGCATTTAACTTAACTATTTAAGTATTTATGCAAGAGCTTTTATTTTTTATAAGAAAAATTGATTTTCGATAGTTGATTATTACCTATCTTCACAAATCTTCTCATCTTCATAAAACTGAAATATTGTGTATTTTGTTTAAAATAATTTATTGAGATGATTGGGATAACATCCAATCAGGACGTAAATTTTGTGCTGCCCGTAGATAGGGGTGATAAAGTTCTGTTTGCGTTGTTGGTAGGTTAACATGAATTAATACACGAATGCAGTGATCTAAACTGCCTTCTACGTGCATTTGTTGTACATCTAGTAAAGCAACATTGTCCCAAAGCGGACGACGACGCGCGATCGCGGCTGGAAAAATAGCATCTATATCCTTTGTTACAGAAAAAGTTACACTAATAATTTGGGTAGGGTCGATTTTATTTTTAGTTTCAAGTATATCTAACATTTCTGTTACGGCTTCGGCGATCGCCTGTACAGAATTTTCCTCTACAGTCGTTGCACCACGAATTGCCCTAATTCTCCACTCCACGCCAAAATCCTCCCTTAAACTACAATTTTCAGCTATTCTATTGTGGATTAATAATTTTAGCTTTATAATAACTTTTAGCTAAAATCTATAATTTTTTTAAACATCAAAAGCTGAATTGATACCAAATTGTAGTAGATAACTCTACCACAGCATAAACTATAATATGCAATTTTTTTACTAAATTATGTCTTGTTAATATAGGCGATCGCCAAATTTTTGTAATTTTTTTTAACAAACCTCCCAGGACATAGAGAGAGAAAAAAATCATCATATATTTAAATATCTCTCTTACTGCGTGTCTTCATATTTTAGTGTTTAATAATTTATTTTTCTTAATCAAATTCAAATTATCCCATCAAATAAAATCAAATAATCCCGGTTTTAACAATCATTACATATCTTCCCAAATACCAACACAAAAAACAGCAAATATAGACAACATAACTAGATAATTTTTGCTATAATATTGATTGGATTTTGGGAAGAATATTTTTAATATTTATTATGGCCGATAAAGCCACAAAGGTAAACCACTGGTAGATAATTCAAAATCAATTAAATCTTTACCAGCAGATAGCCTAGATCCCATCTGATTATTTCCTAATAGACGACTCAGTAAAGGCTTAGGTTCTTCAATAGTAAAACAGCGAGTTTTTTCCGGGTCGAGTTTAACTAATTCACAAGCCCAACGACGGGCATCTTCTTCTGTGCCCAGGCGATCGACTACCCCTAATTCTACAGCTTGTTGACCTGTAAAAATTCGCCCATCGGCAAAACTGCGTACAGTTTCTACCGCTAAATTTCTGCCTTCTGCTACTGTCTGAACAAACTGTTGATAGCTAGTATCAATTAATTCTTGGAGAATATGCTTTTCCGGTTCAGTTAATTCGCGATCGAATGCCAAAATATCTTTATAAGGTCCTGATTTAATCACCTTAAAAGAAATACCAATTTTATCTAACAAACGTTCTAAATTATTACCCCGTAAAATTACCCCAATACTACCAGTAATCGTGCCAGGATTAGCCATAATATGATTAGCACCCATGCCAATATATACACCTCCCGACGCCGAAATATTGCCAAAACTAGCAACAATTTTAACTTTTTCTCCCAAACGTTTTAAAGCACTATAAATTTCTTGAGAGTCAGCTACAGTCCCACCAGGGCTATCAATTCTTAGCAATAAAGCTGGAAATTTATTTTCCTCAATAAATTTTAATGCTTCTAACACTCGCTTACGGGTAGCACTAGCAATAACACCAGTAATTTCAATCCGAGCAATTTGTTTACGAAACTTATTTTTGAATGGCCAAATCATAAGCAATTAATTCTGTAACTAAATATCCAAGGACAAAAAACCCCAGTAAAAACCGATAGACAGGATAACTAGCCCAAACGCTAATATTCCAAAAATTTCCTCTCTAATATTTAGGGTAACTGCAAAAATTAACATTTACAGACATAATACTTAACAAAAGTATAAAATTATATAAATTTAAAGAAAAAGGCATTGGACATTGGTTGTTGGCCAAATAAATGATAATTGATAATTGATAATTCAACAATTGATGATTATTCATTATCCATTATTCATTATTGGGCATTGGGTAGGGACTTTGGCAATATCGACTCCTGTTATTAAGGTGGGCAGGGGGAAATGGGAAAATTTGTTTATTTTATGTAGTTGACAAAATAACTAATTAGTGATATGCAAATCAAGCTAACTGAATCCAGATTACCTTTTGCACCCTTGTTGTTAATTGCCCCGTTTTTTTTCTGGGGAACAGCAATGGTAGCAATGAAAGGAGTTATACCTAACACTACACCCCTATTTATGGCTGGGGTAAGACTATTACCAGCAGGAATTTTAGTAGTAATTACTGGGATAATCATGGGCCGACCTCAGCCCCAAGGCTGGAAGGCGTGGCTATGGATTTCCTTATTTGCCCTAATAGATGGGGCTATGTTCCAATGTTTTTTAGCCCAAGGCTTAGTGAGAACGGGTGCTGGGCTGGGGTCGGTAATGATTGATTCCCAACCTTTAGCAGTGGCCCTTTTGTCCTGGTGGCTGTTTGGGGAAAAAATTGGCCTCTGGGGTTGTTTAGGTTTGGCCATAGGTGTTGTGGGTATTAGCTTAATTGGCATACCAGATGATTTAATTTTGGGATTTTTCCAAAGCGGCAATATACAAGCTGGTGTAGATCTTCAGCATTTATTTGCCAATGGCGAATGGCTAATGTTAATGGCTGCCCTGTCAATGGCTTTGGGAACAGTTATAGTTAGGGGTGTTTGTCGCTATGCGGATCCTGTAACTTCCACAGGATGGCATTTAATTTTAGGTGGCTTGCCTTTGTTTGTGTTTTCGGCTGCTACAGAAAGTCAGCAATGGGTTAATATAGATTTGTCAAATTGGGTAGCACTGGGCTATGCTACTGTATTTGGCAGTGCTGTAGCTTATGGGTTATTTTTTTATTTTGCTTCTAGCGGAAACTTAACGAGTCTGAGTTCTTTAACTTTTTTGACACCTGTATTTGCACTGTTTTTTGGCAATTTATTCCTTTCTGAAACTCTGAGTAAGCTACAATCAATTGGTGTTTGTCTGACTTTAGTTAGCATCTATTTGATTAATCAACGTGATGTTTTAACGGAAAAACTAAGTTGGTGGCGTCCAAGGGTGACTGTGGTAGGAGATGCGGAAACATCAAGTTTATTGCCGTCTTCGACTCAGGATATATTAGAAATATCTTTGGAAGTTCGCTTGCCAGAGTCAGAGTCAGATATGCTATAGATATGCTATGTATATGCTATAAATTGTGCTGTGAATTAATACTTCCCTTGGGAAAACCTATTGGAAGCCACAATAAAAGCAATATGGTTTAAGAAGATTGGGGGAAAATGGGTAGGATTGATCTAGCTTACAATGCCAATTAATTAGTTTTGTTGATCGCATTTTGTATTATCTAAGTTAGTTTATGACCTCCTACCCCGATCGCTTATTGTTGGTTACTTGTCTGGAATTGGCCTTTAACTATTGGCTTCATCCCAGTAATTATGATTTGTCTGCTGTGGTGACAAATAATTTATCTTCAGGTGAGTATATTTATGTTGCTGTTACAGATAACAATGATAAAAATAAGGATATAACTGAAATATATACATCTCAAGCTGATAGGGAAAATTTATCAAATATTTCTGAAAAAAATATAAACTCTGAGGAGATAAAAAAATCTGGAGAATATCAAGCTGAAAATCCAGAAAAATCTAAGGA
>CAWUOF010000335.1:0-5217 GCA_963923765.1 uncultured bacterium
ATTTGGTATTGCTTCTGATGACAAAATATTACCTGGATTATTTGAAAAGTCAATTAATCTCTTCAAAAAATATCCACAGGCTGGTCTTTGTTGTTCTGATTTATTAACTTTTGATGTCCAAACAGGTGATACTAAAGAACATAGACTTTATTTAAGCGATCACCCTCGGTATTTTACTCCAGATGAATTTCTGCAAATAGTTTTAAGAAGACCTATTAATGCAATGCCAATATATGATCGTACTTGCATTATGAGACGTTCTGTTGCAATGGAAACTTATGGAGGTTTTATCCCTGAATTATGTAACTATGGAAGTTGGTTTACACACCTTGTGCTAGGTTTTAGGTATGGTATTTGCTATTTTCCTGAATTATCAGCAGTACAAAGAATAGAACCTGTTTCTTATCATAAAACTCAGCAGAAAGACTTGTCAGGTCAACTTGAAGTGCTTACCTATATGCTGGAATTGTTGGAAACCGCAACTTATAGTGATGTAAAGCCATATTTCCAGCGTACTGCCAGTTTATCAAATTTTCCATCACATATTCTGCATGGAGTTTCAAGGAACCCCCAATATTGGAGTTATATATCTCCTCGCCTACTACAACATATCTCAAGTTTAGACTTATTATTTGATCAAAGCTTAGAACCTCTCCAGCGTAATGGAGAAATTGATTGTCTCCGTGCAATATTATTATTCAATTTTGGACGTTTAACGGAAGCACGAGAAATTGCATTATCAGTATTAAAATATAATCCTAATCATGCAAAAGCTCTAGCTATATTGACACAATTCTCTTCTCAAACATCTATTATTGCTAATCCGGCAAACCAACACACTGCTAATTCTCAACTGTCAGTAGTTAATCATTCATCTTTAGATAATCAACGTCAAGAACGATTAGAAATTGCCAATAAATGGATAAATTTACAAACTGAACAACTGGAAAGTGCTTATTTAGGTGAAATTGGTAAAAAACATCAATCATTACTCAATAGCGAAATTAAATATGAAGTTTTAACGCCAGCAGAAAATAGTTTTGTAAATCAATTATCTGGGGAATTAGCAAAAGGATTTTATCAAGAGAAAGCCATTAATTACTTATTGGCTGCTATGCTATATCGGGGTGCTGATCAATTGCCATTGAAGTACGATCGCGCTCCTATTCCGAAATGGTTTGCCAATGATTATATCAAATTTATGTTTGCCTCGCCTAATTTATTCCAAGAAATGGGCGAGGTGGATAATTATTATAATTATTTCCAAAAATGGCTGAGTTATGTACATAGTAACATTATCAATAATCCAGATTCTGTAGTTTGGCAGGGTGTTGCATCGTTTTTTGCTAAAAACAGTAATTTTATCCCCTTGTATTTTACAAAAACAGAAAATCTGCGAGATGTTTATAGCAAACGGGCTGATATTATAGAATTCGCTTTAAAACTAAGCGGTAATCAGCTTGATTATGAGTTTCCTAACCGACCAAATAATAGAAATAAAATTCGTCTAGGTATTCTCAAAGAACATTTTTTCCCCCAAACAGAAACATTTGCTACTATTCCCGTTTTTAAATATCTCGATCGCAACCAATTTGAAATATTCTTATATGCAATTAACACTAATGGTCATCCCTTAGAGCAACATTGCCAAAGTTATGCAGATAAATTAGTCAAACTTTCCCCTGATTTAAATACACAAGTACAAACTATCCGTGCTGATGATTTAGATATTTTATGGATAGCTACAAACTTAACCGCTGTTAGCAAGCCTTCTAACTTATTAGCGCTACACCGACTAGCAAGAGTTCAAGTTACTTCTATTAATTCCCCCACTACTACAGGCTTACGCCACATTGATTATTATATTGCTGGAAATTTAACCGCAGATACTGAAACTTTCCAAGCACAATATCAAGAAAAATTGGTAAATATTCCCGGTTCTGGTTTATGTTTTGAATACCCAATTCCCGATCCTTTACCTGTTGTAAAACCAACTCGTGCTAGTTGGGGTGCTAATGATTCATCGGTTGTATTTATTTCTGGTGCTAATTTTTATAAAATTATTCCAGAAGTGCGAGAAACTTGGGCAAAAATTATTGCTTCTGTACCTAATTCTGTCTTAGTTTTATATCCATTTAATCCTAATTGGACTAATGCTTATCCAGCAATGCCTTTTATAAATCAAATGCGTGCTGTATTTGCTAAATATGGTATTGATACAAATCGTGTAGTTTTTATTAAATCATTACCGAGTATAGCGGATATCAAAGAATGTCTAAAAATAGCTGATGTTTATCTCGATTCTTATCCATATAGTGGTGCAACTTCTTTAGTTGATCCTTTGATAGTAGGTTTACCATCGGTAGTTATGGAAGGAAATGCTTTAAGATTTCGACAAGCATCAGCTTTGTTACGATCGCTCTCCATTCCCGACTTAATTACCAATAATGAAGAATCCTATATTAAATTAGCGGTCTCTCTTGGCAATAACCCCCAAATGCGCCAACATTATCGGCAGCAAATTCAACAGAAAATGCAGCAAAATCCACCATTTTTAGATAGTCGTTCCTATAGCGCTCAAATGGCTGCTGTGTTTCAAGACCTCTTCCAAAAATGGCAAAATAACTCTCAATCATCAATTACTAATTATCCAACTGTAACGACTATTTCACAGCCTCAAACTAACCTGACAGTTAACTCCCAGGAGTTTCTTAATCGGGTAATAGGATGTGTAAATTTATATTATATTGACCCAACAGAACAATCGATCGTAACCGAACTCAGACAACTTCGTAAACAATTTGCTGATTTTTGGGTTACTGTACCATCAAGTCAACTAGAAAGTGTTTATCAAGGTTATTTAGTTAAAGCATATCAAGCTTTAATGGGTAGTGAGTTTCGCAATGAATCGTTAACGGAAGCAGAAGAAACTTTTAGACAGCAGTTAAGTGTTGAAGTAGCTAAAGGTATCGAACAATCTCAAGCTATTAATTATTTCTTGGCGGTAATGCCCTACTATCCTACAGGTAAAATGCGGGTACAGAATGCCCGCACGCGCTTGCCCCATTGGTTAATTAAGGATTATGAGCAGTTTTTTGAGCCTGTTGGTGTTTAATAACAAATACCTTTGATTTCTAATCAGTTAGGTTTAATAGGAAGCGATCGCCTTAATGTTTGTTCAGTAAAATTCGATCGCTCCCTAATAATTTATATCGAAAAACTCTTTAATTCCTGTTGCTGTAAAAGTTCTTGAAATATCGCATACATATCCTGGGCAAATTTCTGAGGATTCCACAAGGGAGATAAAGTTTCGGGCTGTTTGGTTTTGATAAGTTGTTCCTTTACAGAATTACGAAAATCCGCATCTAAACCGAAGCGAATTCCTCGTTCAATAAATTCTTCCCAACTATAAGTAACTCCCGCTTCCACCCCTAGAGTTTTTAACAGACAATAGGCTAACCTAGAAGCAGACTGTTCCCCAGTTCTAGTTACTACTGGTAAATTAAACCAGAGTGCTTCTAAAGTATGAGTCATGCCATTATAGGGATAGGCATCTAAGAGAACATCAGCCATTTGATAGGCGACTCGATGTTGTTCTTCAAATCTAGTGCGGGGCAAAAATTTAATCCGATGGGGGCTAACTCCCAAATTCTGGCAAACTTCTCGATAGACAGATTCAATTACATCTACATCTCCTTGACGACCTTTGTAGAGTAAGATACTATCAGGAACCTGTTTAAGAATGGCAATTTGAGCTTTTGCCATATCAATATTAAATTTCTGACCAGGAGCAACACACAGATAAACTATTTGATCTGAACTAATCCGAAAAGCTTTACGAGTAATATTTAAGTCTGTAGGTGCAGATTGTAATCCAGAAATAGCTACATGACAATCTGGCATCCGAATTAATTTTTCTGTGTAATAAGGTTCTCTGCCGGATGGATGGGTATGCCAGTCGCAAAGATAGTAGTTATCTCCACTGCTAAAAGGAGCATCAAATCCTAGCCAGGAAATACAAACTGGTGCTGGTTTGGCGCGGATAATTTCTACTTGATTTATCAGAGTCAGAGAATCCATTTCTACAACAATATCTAGGTTATCTTTTAAGATTTCTTCGATAATTTCTCTGGATACATTGCCACTGGATTCTGGGGATTTGGGGCGATAGAATTTTTCTGCTAGATTTTCAAATATTAGGGTACGATCGTCTGTAGGCATTTCTCCAGAAATATATATGTGGATGTGGGGAGTAATTTTTGTTAATTCTTGGAGAATATCGGCACTACACCAGCCTACTGAGTGTCGTCTTAAATATTTAGAAATAAAACCGATTCTTAAAGGTTTATTTTGAATTGATCTTTGCCCTAATCCTTTATTTACATATACTGGATAATCTTTTATTCTTTCATCTAAAAAATTAGCAAATTTATTGCTAATAAATTTGGTTAGCTTAATATTTGCTTCTAGGTCATCTCGCAGATGGGGAAGACTAAATAAAAGATTGCCGTATAGTCTATCTAACTCGTATGAGTTAAAATCATTTTGATGTTGATAAATTTCTTGTTCCAATTCTAAAAATTTATTTAGGGCTATATGTCCTAATCCCGATTCTTGATAGATTTTAACATAGGTGTTTTTTGCTATAATAGAATTATCATCTTTAGCTATTTCTATATATTTATCCACAAATTTTCTAGCATTTTTATAATCTCCTCTGGATATACTAAAATCACATAAACTTTGATAAGCTGGTATAAAATCAGGTTTAATATCAATAGCGTCCTGAAATTTTTTCAGTCCTTCTTCTATTTTTCCTTGACGGTGCAAAACTATGCCTATACGATGATGGGCTTCAGGAAGTTCTGGTTTAAGTTCGGCAGATTTTTGATAGCAACGTAAAGCTTCATCTAATTTGTTTCTATTTAATAAAGCACTACCTAAATTATAATAGTTTTCGGCTCCAACTAGGTTAGGATCTAATTCTAGGGCTTTACACTGAAGTTGAATAGCTTCATCTCCCTGCCCTTTTTGGTCTAATACTCGTCCTAAATTCCAGTAAAACCCGGCAATATTTGGGTTAATTTCTATAGCTTTTTGATAATAAATTTGCGCTTGTTCATAATTTTTTTGATTATAATATAAATTTCCTATATTGCCATAGGCTTCAGCAAAGTTAGGATGAATTTCGATCGCTTTCTGATAAGCTTGTAATGC
>CAWUOF010000336.1:0-5216 GCA_963923765.1 uncultured bacterium
AGGTTTTTGTGTTTGGATAAACTCATCCATTTTTGAACGCATTTTTGGCATAGTTTGCCACCATTTTATTTTTTCTGGGAGGGGATGAGGCGACCACAAAGTAACATTTTCTCCCAGATTGCGAAATGCCTCGGCAAGATTAATTGCCATTTGACCGGCACCAAATTCTGGAGAGAGGGGAGCATGAGTAACGATGAGAATACGCATTGATAGTAATTCTTACTTCTGAAAAAACTACACTAAATTCTTAGCTTGATAGATATTTAAATGTTTATCAACAACCACTGACCAGCTAAGAGGTTTTATCCATTCGCAGCAACGAGATTGATATTCAGAATATTCTGATAATGATAACTCGATTAATTTGGCAATTGCATCGGCAATTGCTTGGGGGGAATTTTGCTCAACCACAAACCCAGTGCGAGTATTATCGACAAACTCAGACATCGCTCCAGCATCAGTACAAATAACCGGAGTACCGCAAGCTTGAGATTCCAATAACGTGAAACCCATTAATTCTGGCACCGGCGTGTAATTACCATAACAATTTCTATGAACTGAAGGTAAAACTGTCACCATCGCCGTGCGATATTCATGCAGTATTCGTTCATCATCTGCATCATGGATAAACTCCACTGGCCAACCATCTCCTAACTGTTTAAGATCATAATAAAAATCTTCGTGATACACTCTTCCTACAATTTTAAGTTTATAATCACAACGATTTAACAACCGAAAACCATCTATTAAGTAGTTAATTCCTTTATGAGGTAAAATTCGACCCACATACAATATTTTTTTCTCTTTCCTTAATGAATTTTCCGGACAAAATTTCTCAGTATCAATACCTCCTTTAATCAAAATCGCCTTTTTTTGAAGAATATTAGGAAACTGCTGCAAGCCAAAGCTTGAGTAAGCAATTGCCTGATGATATCCTTTAAAAATCGGCAGCTTTTGGTTCAATACTAGACTGCCACCCCCACCATAATCTGTGACAAAAACCCGTTTACCCAGTAAAGAAGCGGTTAGGCAGCCAAGATCAGAAACTAGCGTGTTTATATGATGGATATGAACAATATCTGACCCTTGAATTGCAGCCAAATATTGGAAGCTAAGGGGATTAACTTTATTTCCATAAATAAAGTGTTTGACCGGATAAATTTCTATTTTAAGATTGCCTACACAATAAGATTGACGCTTACTAGAAAAACTCACCAGCGTTGTGTCTGCCATCTTTGCCATCCAAAATGCTAATTCTGTTGGATAACGTTCTCCACCTCCGATAACAGAATATTCATCAAAGTAAGTAGGTGTAATATGAACAATTTTCATAAGTTTTGAAATTATTTAATTGCTTGTAACTGAAAATCAAGATACCAAGCTGGAAAAATCCATGCCCATCTTTGCTCATAACTTAAAGGGAACCTATTTGCTAACCTCCTAATAATTGATTGATTTAATCTTCCGCCTTGAAAATGAATCATCTTCTGCTCAATCCGATACCTAGCCTGGGAATAATATGCCAACTCATGATCTTCGCAAAAATAGTCAAATGAAAAATAGCTCAAGTGCCATTTGTGAGTAGGATCTACAAATGAATTGGCACAAGAAAAATGAGGAGTCGTAATTTTAAGCATTCCTCCTGGTTCTAAAATTCGGTAAAATTCCTCCATAGTATTTGATATATCCCCGAGATGCTCTATGACATCAAAACACTCAATTTCTGAAAAACTGGAGTCCTCAAACGGATATGGGAATTTATCCAAATCCCACACCACATCCGGGTTGACTTGAGGAGATTTGTCGAGTGTCACTAAGTTATCTTGTCCTATTTTATAACCGCAACCTACTGATAATATTCTCATTTGTTTTGTTGGCTTATTTTTATTTAAAATTTCATAATTTTATTAATCATCTATTTTTCCTAAGTTTTCATGCTTTCATTACAATTTTTTTTACATGATCATAGTAAAAGGGAGGGAGACAAGTCTTGATTAGTATTTTCCAAAATAAAGGCCAACGAATTAAAGTAGGTCTTGATGCTAAATTAATCAAAATTTGTCTGCGGGTAATAGAGGTTTTGTCAGCTATCATTGAGGAGATGGTCATAAAATCATTAACAGAAATTTTAAAAATAAAATATTTAACCAAACCATAAGTTTTTTTTGATTCGGATAAAGCGACTTGACTGAGTTCAGATAAGCCGCTATGAGGATTTAAAGTTTTATTATCTCCATGATATCGAAATTTCACCCAATTTTCCTCAAAAAACATTACTTTTGGTTTTAATCTTAATACTCTTAAAAATAATTGATAATCCATTGCATAATATAAAGTATTATCCAAATCAAAGCACTGATTGGCTAAAGTTGTTGATATAAATACCCCAGGCTGCGGAAAGGGAATAAAAGACCAGAATTTAATATAATCATCAAAAGTCTGAGGCACAGAATATCCGTTATATTTTTCTAATATATTGATTTCCTTACCTAGACTATCAACATTCAAGCATCTTCCTATAATCAACTCATAACCTTGCTGGTAAATTGCACTAACATTTTTCAAACAATTTGAATTAGCATAAGCATCATCTGCATTTAACCATGCAAAAATTTCACCTGTACAGTACTGATATCCTTTATTGAGTGCATCTGTTTGCCCTGCATCTGTTTTGCTAATCCAGTAGGTAAGATACTGTTCATATTTACGAATAATTTCAACCGTATTATCTGTACTAGCTCCATCAATAATAATGTATTCTAAATTGGGATATCCTTGCAGCAAAACTGAGCGAATTGTTTCTTCAATAAATCGTCCGTAGTTATAACTAGGAGTTACTATACTAATGCGAGGCCATTCGGAACCATTAGGCATTTTTTCTGGTAGTTGCGAACTCTCCTCTGTCCAAGGCCAGCCAGTTTTTCCTGGTGGGGGTGGTGGTAGTTCGCTTAAATTTGGACAACGCATAAATGTATTCTTTCTATTCTTTGAAAAAAGATACTGATGATGTGTGTTACTGTCAGCATTTATCCTGGTTAAGAGGGCGATTTGCGAATCCACGATCGCCCTCTTCTATTCCTTTAAACCAGGATAAATTTTCAGTTACTATTTTGCTAAAATTTTAATTTCCATTGGTTGCAATTTCACCGGCAACATCCGAATACTTCCTTTTTGAATAACTGATGTTTGATTTCCCGTTTCAAATTGATTGCTAAACAATACATGATAAGTAGAATTCACAGAATTTAAAGTAAAATCTACTAACACATAACCTTGCCATTGATTTTGAGTGTTGGTATTGGCAATAACAACAACTTCCCGATCGTTCAAAATTCGAGAAAATGCTAGAACTCCTTGAGGAAAATAGGAAATTCCGAAATTAATACCATCTCCGGAAATACCTCGAAAATATTGTCGTCCGTAACGGAGAGCAGGTTCTTGATTCCGAACTTTTATTAGCTTTTGAATTGCTTGATAAAAAGGATGTTGGCGATCGAATGCGTTTTCCTTACCCCATAATGCCTCGCGCACAGCTTCCGGTTTATCCCCAGCACCATCAAGTCCTTGCTCTGTTCCGTAATAAACACAAGGAATACCCTGCAAAGAAAATAGACAACCAAGAGCTAATATTACTTGGTTATCATATTGATGGGAATTGTTAGGTTGATAACAACAAAAACGATTGTAAATATCGTGATTATCTAAAAAGGTAACAAAATATTTACTAGCTTCACTATGGGAACTAATCATTCCCTTTTGTACCTGTTTACGTTCCTCAAACATTTCCACCAGTTCTGCCGGTTTGAGGAATCCTTTCGCCACACCAGTTAGCTTATAAAAAAGTGGGAAATCCAGAGCAGCATCTACGCCGATTAAATCACCTTGTTCCAATGCATATTTGCCAATAAAACTTGCTATTTTTGCTTCGCTATCCCAAATTTCACCGAAAGTAAAAAAGTTTTTCTTGCCAATGCTAAGGGCAAATTCACGCATAGCATTACCAAAAATCCGGGCAAATTCTGGTTCTATATATTTCAGGGTGTCGATCCTAAATCCATCGATATCGAATTTAGCGATGATATACTGATAAGCTAGGATGAGAATTTCTTGAACAGGATAATAATCATCTTGTTTAAAACCTGTTACTAATTCTTTCAAAGATTCAAAATCGCCACCAGCCTCGCCGCCTTTACCTTGTCTACGGAAAAACTCATTATGCTGAAGTGCGATCGGCCAAACACCTGCATCTGGATGAAGATTAGAATCATCTGGTAAATCCGACCATTTTGGCTGACCATGTTCATCTCGCCAATGAATCGGATAAGGATGATTTTGCCAAGGTGCTACGCAACCGTTATTATCATACTCAAAAACATCACCAACGTGATTAAGGACAATATCAAAAATAATGTAAATTCCGCGAGCGTGAGCTTCATCAATCAGAGCGCGTAATTCTTGTTCTTCTTGTCCGGGTGTAGAGGCAAAACGGGGGTCTATTTTTAAGAAATCTTGAATGCCATATCCATGATAGGTATAGGGATTATATTGGCAATTTTTCAAGACCGGCGACAGCCAAATTGCCCCTACTCCTAATTTTTGCAGATATTCCAGTTGCTCTCGAATGCCGTTAAATGTACCGCCTTGAAATTGATTATAGGGTTGATTCCATTGGCTTTTTGGGGGAGTAATTGGATTATTAAAACGGTCTATCAAAAGAAAGTAAATTAATTGATCACGCCAATCAGCCGGTGAGGGAAAGGGAGTGGAGATTTGAACGCAGTTATCACCCAATTGTATGTTTTTGGTGCCGGGGGTACTTACTACATTAATCGCTTGGTGTAATTCCTGTTGTAATTGCTGTAATTGTTCTGGTAATTTTTCAATTGGAAAAGGCATAAGTTTTATTTGGGTAATATTAACCCTAACGACAAGATTTTAGGGTTTTGGTTTGTCAATTATTTATTACTTACAGAAAGTTGAGTTTCGGGATATTTTGCCTTGAAAATAAATTTAGTAAAGGTTCTGGGGTAGAGTTACTAATTTTTTATAAGAAGATTTTGATATAGCTCGATGTATCGCTGCGCCTGAAGTTCTAAACGGTATTCTGCCAGGGCGATCGCCCGACATTGTTGACTAAGCCGATCGCGTAGAGTATCATCTTCCAATAGTTTTATAATCCCATTAGAGAAATCTTTATTATCCTCTGGTATAGCTAA
>CAWUOF010000337.1:0-5185 GCA_963923765.1 uncultured bacterium
AGAGCTTTAACCCTTATCCAGTCTAGTTTTTAGCTTGCTTGTTACCCCCCCAGCATCTGTTGATACTTTATCGGAAGATAATAGCATTGCTGTATAGCATTTTTTTCAATACCTGGTAATAAATCAACCTTGGATTTTTATCCATCATAACAGGTGCTACTGATCCCATGAACAGTGCGGGCTATAGCCCGCTCTAAATTTTTATAATTATTTTGTTTATAATCATATCTTTTAAATTTTATATTTTTGATTGTTCTAATCTTCATTTTGGGGAATAGATGACTGTTCTTTTTCGTCTTCTCCAGCCATAATATCTATTGTTTTCTGTTTTTCTTGTTCCTGTAAGTCTTCTTCTGACATAATATTTTGCACAATAAAAGGTAATCCAGAACCTTTTAAGCCGCGCTTAATTCTTTCCTGAGTTTCAGAAAATAAAACAAACAAAGGATAGATTTTTTCTCCACTATCACCATAAATATGTTTATAGCGTAATGGCATCACCCATTCATAACTTTTATCTAGCCATACTTCACATTTACGCCAACGACTCAGTAAATCATAAAAATCTTCATCACAACGATGAATAAAAACTAATATTTCCGCTCCCATTTTTACTTTCCATTCTGGGTCACACATTAAAATTGCCAAATCACAAGGTAAATTAATGGCTTGTCGGCCTGATTTATTTTCATTACGAGATTCTGGACGAGAGGGATGATTATCATCCAATATTAAAGGAGGAGTAATACGAACGATGGGTAGAGGAATAGTAATAACACTTTGATAGGGGCGGCGCATACTAGGCACCATTTCCAGGTAAGGTCGATACTGTTTTAGTAGTTCTGTCGCCCTTTGCGGGTTACTATATTCTGCCAGTAATTCTTCGTAATGATATTTTTTAATAGACATTGTTTTGTGTCACTTTTTACCAATTTTACAAAATTTATAATAGGAACTTTGGTTTATTTTTTTTATTATATCAAAAAATATCATAACTTCCAGACCAGGAGACTAAAAAGTAGTTTGCAGCCTAGATATTTAGTTTTTCAAACACTAATTTTTATAAAAAAGTAATTTTTTAGTATAGCGACATCCATAAATCAATTCATCATCAATTCATTATCAATTATCTAAAATTACAATTATTTTTTTAATAAAAAAATAAAACCCTCTGTTTAATTACAGAGGGGTAGCTAAAAACCTGGAAAAAATACCTATTTAATAGCATCCATAACTTTGAAAATTGGTAGATACATAGACAACAAAATCGAACCTACCATGCCCCCAATTACCACAATCATAAGTGGTTCTAACATACTAGTTAGACCTTTAATAGCTTGTTCTACTTCATCTTCGTAGAAAGAACCTACTTTCATTAACATTTTATCTAATTCGCCGGTTTCCTCACCAATGGCAATCATTTGAATAGCTAGGGCAGGAAAAACACCTTCTCGTTTCATGGTAGTACTAATCATACCGCCGCCCTGTAGTTCCGTTCGTACCGCATCAATCGCATTAGAAATAACCTGATTTCCTGCCGTATCTCGGACAATTTCCAAGGCATTAAGAATGGGAACACCAGAACGAGTTAAAGTACCAAAAACGTTACAAAAACGCGCGATCGCTGTCTTTTCAATCAAATCTCCAAACACAGGCGCTTTTAACATAAATCCATCTATTTGTAAGCGTCCTGGGGGAGTTTTGTAATACATATCAAAAGCTGTCTTCAGCCCAAATAAACAAGCGAGAAAAAGAATTATCCAGTAATTTCTTTTTTCCGCCGGTAAAATTGGTCCGCGCAAAAACTCACTAATCTGCATCATCGCCGCAGTAAAGGGTGGAAGTTCTACCTTTAACTGCTCGAAAATATTAGTAAAAGTAGGCAATAGAAAAACCGTCATCCCCACGAAAATTACGACAGCAATACCGCCCACAGTTTTCGGATACGACATGGCTGATTTTAGCTCATTTTGTAGCCTTGCCGACTCTTCCATCATTTTAGCAACTCGGTTTAGCACTTCATCAAGTACCCCACCAACCTCACCAGCAGCCACCATACTGATAAAAAGCATATCAAAGCAATCAGTATGCTTACGCATAGCTTCCGATAGGTTAGTTCCCTCTTGCACTTCTGCACTAATTTGAATCAGCGCTCTTTTCAGTTTAGGATTTGGACATTGTTCAGTTAACACTTGTAAACATCTAATCATTGCCACACCAGCATTAAACATGGCGGCAAACTGACGAGAAAAAATTGAGATATCCTTAATAGTAACTGGAGAAAAATAACAGTTAATTCGATCCTGAATTTCATCCAAATCAAATCCCTTAGCTTTAGGTTTAGCTTTAGCATCTGTTACCATAAATCACCTCTAAATCAGTTGGCATCAAATTTGTAATCAAATTTGTAATACTATGTTACTGTTATGAAAAATCACAATAATCTTTATTGACTAGAAATTTAATAATGATTTTTTTATCTCCTCCTATTGAATATAAAATAGATTTTTTTGGGCATCTCATAGACAGCAAAAACCAGATTTTAACTAATTTACTCTCTAGGAAATGTCCCAATGCATATAAAAAACCAGCTTCTCCCCACTAATTTACAGAAAATATTAATTATAAAAATGAAGCGAAGCTGGTTAAAAAATAGGAATTACGAGCAGAGATAGGTATTAGTGAGCGCTTGCTTTGGCTCCAGCAGGAGCAGGCCCAATTAAACGGGCAAGTTCATCGGGTTTGGATGATTTGCTCATGGCGGCTTCGTAGGAAATAGAACCTTGTTTATAATAGAAAGCTAAATCCATTTCCATTGTTTTCATGCCTACTTTTGCTCCCATTTGAATAGAAGAATAAATTTGAGTAGTTTTACCTTCACGAATCAGGTTAGCGATCGCCGGTGTATTAATCATAATTTCCTGCGCCATTACCCGTCCATATTCCCCTGGTTTCGGATTATGTTTTGGCACCAAACATTGACTAAACACAGCCACCAAAGAGTTAGACATCATTGCCCGAATTTGTGGCTGTTGAATAGGTGGAAATACATCCAGCATCCGGTCAATAGTTCCCGAAGCCGAGTTAGTATGCAGAGTTCCAAATACCAAGTGACCTGTTTCGGCGGCAGACATAGCCAAAGCAATTGTTTCCAAGTCGCGCATTTCTCCGACTAGGATGATATCCGGATCCTGACGTAACGCTCCTTTTAAGGCATTACCAAAACTCTTCGTATCTTCTCCTTTTTGCCGTTGATGAAACAAACTTTTAATATTTGGAAACACATATTCCACTGGATCTTCTACAGTCAAAATATGTTCTGCCCTTGTCCGGTTAATGAGGTCAAGCATAGCCGCCATCGTGGTAGTTTTACCAGAGCCAGTTTGTCCGGTAACTAACACCATACCGCGAGGCCGTTCGGTCATTTCTTTGACGATCGGAGGTAGACCGAGCATATCAAAGTTAGGAATTTTGGAAGATAAAGCCCGCATACAAGCAGCCCAGCAGCCTCGTTCCCGATAAACATTTAAACGAAAACGGGCTAAACCTTTTACCCCATAGGAACTATCTAACTCCCAATTTTGTTCTAAATCTTTACGCTGGGAATTGTTGAGCATTTGGAATATAAGTCGCTGACATTGATCTGGTGCTAAATTTTCACCAAACTGTGGCTGAGGAGTCAGCTTACCGCTAACCCGAAAGTAAATAGGCGCACCCGCCTGAATATGTACGTCTGAGCCTCCTTTTTCGACTAAAGCTTCCAAAACGTCTTCAATCATCAAATCCGCCATGAATATCTCTCCTTTGCGGTAATAGTCTTATTTGTTGATTGTTGCTGATTTTTTCTCAACAAATTCAATACGCGGGCGAAAATTTAGGCTGAAATTTAATACCAGCAACTACATTAAATTCGCCCGCCCTATTTATTTTTAATCTGTAAACCGGGGTGTCATGCAATAGGGACAATCTAACCATTCGGGTTTTAATCCCGCACCACACGATCGACAAGTCAGACCGCTCTTGCGTTTGGCTTTCAATTCTGCTTCTAAACCTGAATCTGTAAAGGTTACACGCTCTACTTCTTCAAAGGTGGTGTGACCTTGGCGCACTAGGTTTAAACTATATGCCAACAAAGTTACCATTCCTTCTTCCACCGCAGCTTCTTTAATTTGTTCGGTGGGCGCACCTTGGGTAATTAGAGTTTGTAGGCGTTCTGTGATTTTCAGAAATTCATATACACCTACCCGACCTTTGTAGCCCAGACCTTTACACTTCTCACAAAGATTAGCACCGGCTGCTTTACGTTCTTCAGGGGTGAGGGTATTGGCCTTATAAAAAGTAATATCTACTTCTTGGGAAGCAGATAGACCATAGCGGGATAGTTCTTCATGGGCAGGAGTGTAGGGAACACGACATTTATCGCAAACACGCCGCATCAAACGTTGTGCCAAGACACCCAGGAGGGCGGCGGAAACCATGAAGGGTTCAACGCCCATTTCATCTAGGCGGGCGATCGATCCTGCTGCGTCGTTGGTGTGCAAAGTTGTTAACACCAAGTGTCCAGTTAATGCTGCTTCTAAAGCTGTTTTTGCTGTTTCTTTATCCCGTGTTTCACCCACTAGCAGCACGTCTGGGTCTTGTCGCAAAAATGCCCGCAATATATTAGCAAAAGTTAGATTTTTTTCCCGTATCACCTGACACTGTGTAATCCCAGGTAAAGCATATTCGATCGGATCTTCTGCCGTACTGATATTAACTCCAGGATCATTTCTTTCGGCCAAAATTGAATACAAACTGGTGGATTTACCGGAACCTGTTGGCCCTGTTACCAAAATTAGACCAAAGGGACGACTTGCTGTTTCTCGGACTAAAGCTAACGTATCTGGATCGCTAATTAATTTATCTAAACCTAATTGCGTACTAGAACTATCCAAAATCCGCAATACGATTTTTTCCCCATACCGGCTGGGTAAACTATTTACCCGGAAGTCTACAGTACGCCCCTGAAATACCCGCCGAATTCTACCATCTTGCGCTTGTCTCCGTTCGGCAATATCTAAGTCAGAAATAATTTTAAAACGAGAAGTAATAGCGTTAACTACTTTTTTCGGTAATACAAAATATTCTTGCAGTACCCCATCTTTCCGCATCCGAATCCGCATATTTTCTTCTTGCGGTTCTACGT
>CAWUOF010000338.1:0-5175 GCA_963923765.1 uncultured bacterium
TAGATTGATACTTCCCTGTCGCAATTTTTGATTTAATAAAAAGCTCCTGTTCAGGTGTTAAAGAAATCATCATAACCAAAGCCTCCAAAAACATCTAAATCTAATTTAACAAAAAATCCCATTCCCCATTCCCTAAAATGGTGTCTCAATTCCCAACTCTTCACAAAACCCGCGAATTAGTCGATTCGTTTCTCCCATTTCCTGATCAATCTCCCGAATTTCCCGCGCCACCGCATCAATATTAATCTCCTCCTCTTCCTCAAATGTATCCACATAACGAGGAATATTTAAGTTAAAATCATTCTCCGCAATTTCTGTTAATGGGGCGCGATAACTGTATTTTTCCTCCTCGATTCTTTGGCGATAGGTAGAAACAATTTTATTAACATCCTCATCCCGTAAATAATTCTGGTTTTTTGCCTTTTCAAAATAGGCACTGGCATCAATAAATAAAATATCCTCTGGATATTCCCGACACTTTTTAAACACTAAAATACAAGTAGGAATACTGGTGCCATAAAAAATATTAGCAGGCAACCCAATCACCGCATCTAACCAGTTACGATCTTTAATTAAATACTTGCGAATTTTCCCTTCTGCCGCCCCACGAAATAACACCCCGTGAGGCAACACCACCGCCATTATGCCGTTTTCATCCAAATGATGGATCATGTGCTGTACAAAGGCAAAATCGGCCTTAGAACTGGGAGCTAATGCCCCATATTGACTAAAGCGATCGTCTGACTCCAATAACTTATTAGCGCTCCACTTGGCCGAAAATGGGGGATTGGCCACAACTGCCTCAAATCGCTTTTCTAAATGCTGGGGATGCTCTAGTGTATCCTCTTGGCGTAGGTCAAAATTCCGATAATGTACCCCATGCAAAATCATATTCATCCGCGCTAAGTTGTAGGTTGTGCGGTTCATTTCCTGACCATAAAAATCTCCTACTGATTCCACTTCCCGCGCCACCCGCAGCAATAAGGAACCCGATCCACAAGTAGGGTCATATACTGATTTTAGGCGACTCTTTCCCGTCGTTACAAGCTTGGCTAAGACTTTAGACACCTGCTGCGGCGTGTAAAATTCCCCGGCTTTCTTCCCGGCACCACTGGCAAACTCCCCAATCAAATACTCGTAGGCATCCCCTAAAACATCACTTTCCGTATCCTCTAACCGAAAATCAATTTTATTCAAATGCACTAAGATTTTAGCAATTAAGGCATTTTTCGCCTTGGGTGTTCGTCCCAACTTGGTGGAAGTCAGATCCAGATCTTCAAATAAGTGAACAAAATCCTCTTCACTTTCCTTGCCCATTGTCGATCGTTCAATATTATTCAGCACCTGGGTTAAATCATCTAAAATAAAATTAGATGCCTCAAACTCCTCATCAGATAGATTTTCCTCATGGGCTTTTTGGGTTCCTAATGCCCGTTTTACTATGGAACTAAATAATTCTGAGGGCTTGAGAAAATAACCTAGTGTGGCGATCGAATTTTCCTTAATAGCCTCTAAATATTCCCGCCCTTCTTCCCCAGTTTCATCAATTGCCAGATAATCAATATTATCCTCTAATAAAATCTCGTTTGCATAAAGATGTTGACGTTCCGACAGGTATTTATAGAAGATGAACCCCAAACAATAATCGCGAAACTCATCGGCGTTCATTTTGCCCCGCAGGGAGTCGGCAATATTCCAAAGCTGGGTTTCTAGTTTCTTTTTATGTCCATTTTGCCCATTTTGCCCATTTTGCCCATTTTGTCCGTTTTGTCCGTTTTGTCCCTTAATCATTGATTAATCGTTCTCGGTAAATTCAAATAACTGAAGCTTCTTTAGTACTATTATGACTCAAGGGTTTTGTGCAAGTATAGGTCACTATTTCAGATTTTTGTAATAGCCCTAAAACTGGACTACTTAATTTCTGCTGTTTTCCCAAATTACTGCTACCTTGTTTTGGTAATATGTACCAGTATAAAGTATGGCTCGACCAAATTAAATTAATTATGAATAAGTTTTAATCTCGCGGTTTCTATCAATTTGTACTCTTAGTTTTTGTATTTTTTTGCAGTATTTTTTTAATATGTATTTTACTAAAGAAAACCACAAGCTTTTTATGTTAAGTATTGGTAATTTAAAACCTCAAAAAAAATCAATATTTCATCTTTTGCTTTCAAACATTATCGGGGATGGCATCAATGTCGCTAAGGAATAAATTGTTACTTACTTATGGAATTGTAGTAAAACAATTAAAATATTTAATGTCAAGTAGGCAGGTTTTTTTAGTTGTTTTTGAAAATAGATTTGGTAGAATAAAAGTAACATTTTTACTTTCTGGGGCGATTTGACCAAACTTGCCCCATCTTTTTTTACTATAAATTATGATTATCTGCTTTTCTTCAGGCTTTCAAAGGAGTTGTCACCCCATCAGGGCAGCATCAGTAAAATTTACTGATATTTTCCTAGAAAAAAAAATATGCTGGTTTTATTAAAATGAGATGTACAATTTTATAGCTAAAATTCCCCTGTTTTTTTAAATATTATGTATTATAATTATCATCGGGTAAATTAGAGAAAAATAAAATGGAATCAATTCGCAATCTAGTAGAAATAATTAGTATTGAAAATTTACGACAAATTATTACAGCTTATGGTTATTATGGTCATTTGATAATATGGGCGATCGTCTTTGCAGAATCAGGATTATTTTTTGGTTTTTTCTTACCCGGAGATAGTTTACTCATCGCAGCAGGTATTTTAGCATCTCAACAAATTCTCAATATTCAAGTACTCATATTTGGTTGTTTTGTTTGTGCCGTTTTAGGTGATAATGTTGGTTATGCAACTGGTCATAAATTAAGTCGAAAGTTATTTGAAAAACCAGATACTTGGTATTTTAAGAAAAAATATTTAATTAAAGCTCAAGATTTTTATGAAGAACATGGTAAAAAAGCTATTGTTTTAGCTCGTTTTTTGCCTATAGTTCGTACCTTTGCTCCCATAGTTGCTGGCATTAGTTCCATGCGCTATCGCGTCTTTATGAGTTATAATCTAATTGGTGGTTTTCTGTGGACTGTCACCTTACCACTGTTGGGCTATTTTGTCGGTAAAAAAATCTCTGCGGAAAAAGTCGATCAATATTTAATTCCCAGTATTTTAGTAGTTATAATTCTATCTTTTATTCCTTCGATTATCCATTTAATTAAAGACAATAAAAAATAAAGAGTGAATTAATAATTTATTCTCAATGGAAAAATCTAACTACAAACATAACTACAAACATAACCACAAACATAACTACAAACATAACTACAAACATAACTACAAACGTGAAAAATAAATCTACTTATTGGCAACTTATCCCTTATATTCGTCCAGAATGGCAAAATATTGCTCAAGCATTAATTTGTACTTTAGCTTTTACCGCATTTTGGCCTATTTTAGCAAGATTAGCTGGGGAAATGGCAGCTTTAATAGGCGCAGGAAAAGTTATGGCGATCGCTCAACTTGCTGGCGTTGCTGCCATAATATTTTTAATTCGCGGTATGGTACAATATGGGCAAGATGCTCTTATGGCTAGAGCCGCTTTAAAAATAGCTTTAAATCTACGCCAAGAAGTTTACAGGCATTTACAAAAACTGAATATAAGTTATTTTGAAACTGCTAAAACTGGTGACTTATCCTATCGCCTAACTGAAGATATCGATCGCATAGGAGAAGTAATCAATAAAGTTTTTCATCAGTTTATTCCTTGTATATTACAGTTAATAGTCGTACTCGGTTATATGGTATGGCTAAACTGGCAACTAACCTTAGCTACTTTCATTATAGCACCCTTAATGGCTGTGTTAATAGGTTGGTTTGGTACATTATTATTAAAAGTTTCTCGCCGTAGTCAAAATCGGATTTCTAATTTATCAGCATTGTTAACAGAAGTTTTTAGCGGTATTCGTTTAGTGCAAGCTTTTGCTGCGGAAGATTATATTATCGATCGCTTTACTAAAGAAGCCGAGAAAAACCGGAAAGCCAAATATTTAGCCGAACAAATCAAGGCTATTCAATTTGTAGTAGTTGGTTTTCTGGAAGCTATGTGTGTGCTAGTTTTATTTTTACTAGGAGGCTGGCAAATATCCCAGGGAAATATCACAGGTAGCGATTTTATTAGCTATGTAGCGGCGGTAGCTTTGTTAATAGATCCCATTTCTTTAACTACTAGCAATTATAGTGATTTTAAACAAGGGGAAGCATCAGTCGATCGCATCTTTGAATTATTAGCAATTCAACCTACTGTATTAGAAAAAACTAATGCTATAACTATGCCTGTAGTTAGCGGTAAAGTAGAATATAGTCATGTTAGTTTTGCCTATAACTCTGACAAAATGCCTAGTAAAAATGTTTTAGAAAATTTAAACTTGCTAGTCATGCCAGGAGAAATGATCGCTTTAGTAGGTGCTTCTGGCGCTGGTAAAACTACTTTAGTAAATCTTTTACCTCGCTTTTATGACCCCCAAGCCGGAGAAATTTTAATCGATGGCATTAATATCGCTGATGTTACTTTACCCAGTTTACGGCGACAAATTGGTATTGTTCCCCAGGAAACTATTATTTTTTCAGGTACTATAGCCGAAAATATTGCTTTTGGGCGGAAAAATTTTGATATCCAAGAAGTAGAAAATGCCGCTAAAATAGCTAACGCCCATGAATTTATTACTGAGTTATCAGCAGGGTATTATACTTGGGTAGGAGAAAGAGGCGTAAATTTATCAGGCGGTCAACGTCAACGCATCGCGATCGCTCGTGCTGTACTACTTAACCCCCATATCTTAATTTTAGATGAAGCTACTTCCGCTTTAGATTCAGAATCAGAAGCTTTAGTACAAGAAGCTTTAGAACGTTTAATGCAAGACCGTACTGTATTTATTATAGCCCATCGTTTAGCTACTGTTCGTCGTGCCGATCGCATTTTAGTTATGGAAAATGGTGCAATTATAGAATCAGGTACCCATAACGAATTATTAGAAAAAGGGGGTCGTTATGCTGGTTTTTATGCTCAACAATTTAATTAATAATAATTAATAATTTTCTAGTTAATTAAAAATAACCTGTTGTTGCATAATTTACTCATGTAAAAACCGTTGTTGCGCTTTAGCGCGTTAATAACCCATCCCAAATAATGTA
>CAWUOF010000339.1:0-5166 GCA_963923765.1 uncultured bacterium
TTTTTTTATTATTCACATTCTCTCATATCATCCCCTAATTCAGCAACGCCAAAAAGCCAATGTGAAAATTGTGCTACAGCAGAAACTATTTGACGAAGATAATATAGAAGCAATAAATGGAGAAACAAAACCTGAAGAAATAGAACCTAGAAGCAGTGAGAAAATATGTTTAGCTCCCCCTCCGGGGATTATACACAAAGACCAGAATTTTTTGACTAATTCTGAAAATACTTCCATATCATATAATAGTCATCCAGATTCTATTTTCTGTTCTGAAATTACAGAAACTGAACAAACAAGCCAGCCTTTACCAAGTTTGTCTTCTCCTGTGCTGCATAATTTACCATTAAATGAAACACATCTAATCGATCGAGATTTGGAAGTACAACAAATTCTCAAATTACTATCATTTGAACAATCTATACCCCGCATTAGTATAGAAGGCATCGGCGGAGTAGGGAAAACTCACTTATTATTAGAAGTTGCTCACCATTGTTTAAAAGTTAGTCAAATGCTATTGACTCAGAAAACATTAACTCAGACAACCAATTGTAATAATACTTTACCCATTTTTGATAGAATTATTTTTACCTCTGCTCAATCGCATTATTGCACCATGCATGGCTTTTTACCTCGCTTTTTACCAGAAAAAAATCTACAAGATATTTTTCGGACTATTCTTCAGACTTTACAAGTAAATATTGTAGCTGACAATTCTACTGAAAAAGTCTATGAACAAGTGCGACAAAATTTGTTAGGAAATCGTCGCATATTGTTAATTATTGACAGTCTGGATAAAATGAGCGATCGCGAAGAAATATTAGGGTTTTTGTATGGCTTACCTTCCACCGTAAAAGTCCTAGTTACTAGCTGTAAAAAAACTCTATTTCCTGCGATTTTTATTCCTCCTTTATCATCAAATTCCGCACTCAGTTTAATCCAGTACCTAGCAGCCCAACACGGTTTATCCATCACCTTAGAAGATAAAGAAAAACTTTATCAAATTACCGGAAATATACCCGGTACTATTGTTCATGCTATTAGTTTACTTGCATCTGGTTACAGTTTCCACGATACATCGTTGTTTTTAAATCGTCCAATCGAAAAAATTGCCCAATCTTACAGATATTAACCGTCTCAAAAAAATACCTCACATTAACTGAAACGGTGACAAGCATAAATCTTAAATGTTATACCTAAAATTAACATTTTCGATAAATTAATCATTGTGTATTTTGCAACTTAAGCAAATCATTTTTATAAGCCAGTCAACCTAGCTAATTTTTTAATATAGCAGTTGCCATGATTGTTAAGACTAAACCCGCCCCTGCCGCATTTATTCATTAAAAACCATAAAAACGATGGTATTATTTACAGGCGATCGCCTGTAAAGGCAGGGGCAGATTTATTTTATTAGGTTTTTTTCTGATAATTTTGGCTTAGAGCAGATTACACAATAAATTATAATAAATTAGTAATTTTATTAAACAATAATAATTTTTTAAAATAGCTATAGAATTACTTTGATATCATCATAAATAAAATTCGGGTGCATCTATGTAAAAAAATATTATTTTAACAGTATTTTAACGGCAGTAAATAGTTATAAATTATAAATTATAAATTTTGGATATTTCTTAGCGAAAACAGTACAACAACAGTTATTTACAAATATAAAATGCTCCCTTCACTACCACTGTAATTTTTATTCCCATTTACACCAGCAAATTGCGTTAATATATACCACAAAAGCACAATCACAACCATAGAAAATATTATAATCTATGCTGTGGTAATATAGTTGCAATTTGCTGTAATAAATTAATCATATTTTCCGCAATAAAAACCTATAGCCTTTCTCGAAGAGATAAAATACACTGAATTATCTAAATTATCTAAATATACCTCATTTCCTTGAGAACAGCTATATTTTATAACCACATTAAACTACTCAGAACCTGCCGGAAAATCTCCCAAAACTTTACCAGCTTTGGTACCAACTTCTTCAAAAGATTGAGCAGCAGTATTTACCATACCTTGAGCCTTATCAATAATTTTGCTATAGGAATCAATCTTTTCCGGATTAGCAATCATCATTTCTGTTGCCACTGCAACTGCGGTACTAGCAAGCATACTAATATTTCGCAAATGATCAGTTACATCCTGAATTGCAATAGCCATTGATTGAGCTACTGATTGATAAGCCTTGCCCGCTCCTTCTGTTTTAACTACAGTAGGTGAAAGAATACTATCCTGGACAGTTTTAACAGCTTCGTTGACTGTACTAAGGTTGCTCATAATTATCCTCAGACTTTACTTTTGTATTGGATTTGATAATAATCAGCTAACTAGGAATTTAACTCTATCCCAGCCTAACAATAATTAAATTACTCAAAAAAACCTAAACGCTTCCAGAATATTTCTCGCCTAAGAAAAATTCTTTATTTTCCCAACATTTTACCAACAGCATCCTTTAGGTTATTGTGTAGCTAACTCCTCTGCACTCGTAGCTGCTGCTTTAGCTTTATCAGCAGCATCTTTTGCGTCGTTAGCACGATCTTGAGTTTGTTTAGCATACATAGTTGCTGTCTCCACATCAGATGCATCTTGAGCCTTCGCTGCTGATGACTGAGCTAAAGCCAGGGCAACAGAGGCATTTTTTGACGCTTTAGATGCTTGTTGGGCAAGCACAAATGCCTGTTTAATTTTATCTGGAGAATCAGAACTATTTTGCAGAATCAAATCTACTGCCTGGAGAGCATCACCATCAGCATCTGCGGCTCTTTTTGCTTGATCTACTGCATCTTGCAAGGCATTTTTAGCTTGTTCCTTAGCCACTTTTAGCTGTTGTGCCTTATTGTCATTCTGGTTTTCATTCCCTGTGTTGTGATTAGCATTAGCATTAGCATTAGCATTAGCATTATTATTCTGATTATCGCCAGAAGGTGGTAAATTGCCAGCATTCGGTAAACCTGGAGTATATCCTAGCTGCATCAAATTGGGCATCGCATTCATTCTTTGAGTAGGCGCTGCTAAAATTTGTTTACAGGCAGAGGCTATTACTGCGGCATTAATTTGCTGCATTCCACCTTGGGTAGATACAGAATTCTGCATGAGCAAACTAATGGCATGAGCCGTAGATTGATATACCATACCCATCGCTTGGGCAGATGCACCACCTACCACACTGACACCAGCTTGGGTAATAGAATCGGTAATTTGGCTATTGACTGTGTCCGTCATAATCTTTTTTGTTTATATTCAACATCTGTTTTTTTCTGTATTCACTATCCAACATTTATTTCTTTTCTCTACAAAATTAAACAAATTTTTCCATTCTTTATCAGCAAACACTTAAACCACACCAAAAGTACCAATAGTGTTTTCAATGGTTTTCAATGTTTTCAAAACTTAAACAGGAAAATTACGCAGCACCGAATTAAGCAAACCCTATCGTTTGCCTTTCTTACTGATAGTAAGCTGCTTAATTCTGTGATAAGGTTAGCGAGAATATGCTACATCATTTCCCGGAAGAAACGATCTGACGACAAGCTGTGGAAATAATTGCGGCATTTAACTGCTGCATTCCATTTTGTGCCGACACTGCATTCTGCATAGCTAAACTAAGAGAATGTGCCATTGCCTGATAAACCAGAGCCATAGATTGGGCAGGTGCATCTCCCAGAACTTTAACGTTAGTCTGAGTAACAGCATCGGTAATCTGACTGTTCACTATGTCGGCCATAATGCGTTCCTTGATTGTCGAGTGGTTTTAATCTTGAAAGCTCAAGTAAGCTTTCAACCTCTTTAGGAACTATTGTAAACTATTGGCAAGAATAATCAGATCTTTCAAAATATTTAATGTGCTACTAGAATTTTTCCGTTTAGGTTTGGTAAGCAGAACCTTGCTGATGTTATGATTTGTATTGGTTTGCTGGGTAATGGTCAATTGTTTTTGTTCATTCACTACATTCTGGGCTGATAGAGACGTTGCCTGAGCAATTGTCTGGTATAAACTTCCTGCTGTCATGGCAGGAGACATTGCAACAACGGCTGCGCCTGTCTGGGCAACAGCCTGGGAGATTGAGGATTTTTTATCTTTTTCTGCTGTTTCTATCTCTTCTAATTCAATCTCGACATGGATTTCCGGCTTAAATCTAGGGTTATGTGAAGTATTTTTTCTCATTGATTAGCTCCATTGATTATCACCATGATTATCCGGATTGGGCAGAATACGGGTGTGGTCAAAAGTAGTTGGTTTCAGAGTAACTCGACAAATCGAGACTCGATCGAATTTTCTGGATATCACCAACGGGTTTTGACTACACCCAAGATTAGCTGTCTAACCCTTGAGTTATCTGATTAGCCTTTTAGAGCTTTGACAACACTAAGAATAGTGGCTAAAGAGTCTCCGGTATCAGACCGACTAATCTTACTAGATGTTGCTCCGATACTAGCAGTATCAATGGAATATAGTAGGCTGACTCCTTGAGTTGTGGTTGCCTGGTGAATAATATTAGATTGCTGTTGAGCCATCACCGCATTCTGCACTGATAATGTCAGGGATTGGGAGACGGTTTGATATAGGTTACTCAAGGATAATGCTGGAGAATCACCCAAAACTTTTACGTTGGCTTGAGTCACAGCATCAGTGATTTGTTTGTTGACTCCATCTGTCATAAATTTCTCCTAAGTAGAAATTAATTTGTACAAAACTAATAGATTACTAACTTTTGGAATTTGGTGAATTCACCTTTATTTAAACAATGACTGATTTTTATCTCAATCAATTGTTTAAAATTCGCTAGTTATTGATTTATGCCGGTTTCCTATTTGCATAATCAACTAGCACAAACAAATTCAATTATTGGTGAACTGTTCAGCAATGATTTGAAATTATGCAGACAATATTAGATACTATTAGGACTTACTTGGTATATCAATATAATCTAGTTACTTTATATTGTTAATAGGTAAGTCCTAGCCAGTATTAATACATTATTGCTTCAAAGCTTGAACAACACCTATAATATTGGCAAGAGAATCTGCGGTATCTGATCTTGATTCTTTGCTGGCTGTCGCTCCTATAGCAGCAGTGTCAATAGAGTAAAGTAGGCTTACTCCCTGAGTTGTGGTGGCTTGGTGAACAATATTAGATTGCTGTTG
>CAWUOF010000340.1:0-5142 GCA_963923765.1 uncultured bacterium
TAGTTACAAATAACGTTCGGGAATTTTCCCGTGTGCCTAATTTGAAAGTTGAAAACTGGCTTAATTGAAAAAAGTAGTTGTGTAAAATAAAAACAAGTATTTCTTATCAATTGAGGCTAAATAAAGGGTTATTTTTTACTAAATTGTACAAAGTTGCCCCTGGTTGCACGAACTTTCTATTTACGCCAAGTCGAGATAATGTCCAGGATTAAAAGATTTACAGGATGGAAATAACTAGGAATTCACTCAAAAAGGATTGATAATTTTAACTGGTGTCAATTGAAAATCATCAACATTGCGGGTAACTAACGTTAACTTATGATGATGTGCTGTCGCGGCAATCAGACTATCCATTACAGCTAACTTTTTACCTTTCAATTCTGCATTTGCAGACAATTTTGCCCAACTATCTAAAATCTCATCATTTATCGGTAAAATCCGAGAATAAAATTCAATTTCTAGTTTTTGCAGCCATATTTTTAGTTTTTGATATCGTTCCGGCTGTGAGGATTGGATTTTATAAATCCCTTTTTTAATTTCAGCGATAGTAACACTACTTAAAAATAGCTGTTCAATTGATTGTTGATTAAACCATCGACTAACTTGGGGGTTGGGAACTTTTTTAACAAACTCAGACATTATACAGGTGTCAATTAAATAAGTCATATTTCAAAATTTCTACCTGTATCTCTATCACGTTCAAACAACGAGGCGATATCATCTTCGGCAGATTCATCATCTATAAAACGTAGTCGATCGAATAAAGGCAGGTCTTTTTTTTGTTGCTGTAAGTAATTGGATAGTATTTTAGTAACCGCTTCCTGGGCATTTTTATATGGACTAACTGCAATAATCTCATTAATTAGTTCATCATCTATTGTAATAATAGTCATTATTTTTCCATTTTTTAATAAGTTGTATAACTATATTATAAAATATTTTATTTTCTTTGTCAAAATTGCTGGTGATAAATCTGGGGCATAACGTTTAATTCTCATTTCGTAAAACTATAGAATGTAGAATGTAGAATTTAGAATTTAGAATTTAGAATTGGGTTTATGAAATAATTTAGAAAATCTTAATAACCTCTGGTGGGGCAGGTTGATAAATTCTGATACTAGAATGTATTTGAAAATTGATATTATTATTTGGTTAAAAATTAATTGTTAATCGATCGCTTACCTAATAACCAATAAGTTATCATATCCCCTCGACCTTTAATAGAAATAGTGCCTCTTTCTTCTAATAAATACTCATTTTTTAAATGGTAATAAGTTGTTTCTGTTACTTGAATATAACCGGGTTTACCATGAGATTCCATGCGAGAAGCTACATTTACGGCATCTCCCCATAAATCATAAATAAATTTTTTAATGCCAATTACTCCAGCAATTACTGGCCCGGTATTAATGCCGATTCTGATTTCAAGAAAATGCCCTAAATCACTATTAATTTGTGACATATAAGCTTGCATTTCTAAAGCCATATCTGCAATAGCTTGGGCATGGTCATGGCGAGGTGTAGGTAAGCCTCCTACTACCATGTAGGCATCTCCAATGGTTTTAATTTTTTCTAAGCCTTTTCGGTTAATTCATCAAAGGCTGAGAAAATTTGATTTAATCCTGCGACTAATTCCATTGGGGGTATTTGGGCAGAAAGGCTGGTAAAGCCGACTATATCAGCAAAGAGAATTGTAACTTCTTCAAAGTGTTCGGTGGGGGATTCGTCCCGTTTGAGGCGATCGGCTATTTCGGCGGGTAATATATTAAGTAAAAGTTGTTCCGATCGCTCTTTTTCTGCACTTAATTGTTGAGTGCGTTGTTGGACTCGGTTTTCTAAATCTTCGTTAGCTAAACGTAGGGCTTCTAATAATTCCTTGAGTTGATATGTCATTTCATTAAAAGAATCACTCAAGATGGCAACTTCTTTAATTACACTAGGATAAACTTTTGCATCTAAATTCCCTTTAGCAACTTCTTGGGAGGCTTTAGCAAGGCGTAGTAATGGATTGGTAATCCAATAGGAAGTACGTAAGCCGATAATAACTGATATTCCTAAAGCTATTAAACATAATATAATTGTATTTTGATTATTTTTATGAATTTGTTCCATAAAATCAGTTTCCGGTACAATTACTCCGGTTAACCAATCAATACCTCTGCCATCTTGGATTGGTAATATTTGCCCATAATACCATGCTTTATTTACCTGAAATTTTAAAGATATATTATCTTGAATAGTATTAAAACTACCAAAACGTTCTATAATATGTTCCGCCATTGCTTTAATGACTATATTATCGGTTTTTAGCGCAGAAATTCGCTCAATTGTGCGTTTATCTCCTTCACCTAATACTTGAAAAGGTTGAGGGATTTTTGAACTGGCGACTAAATTACCCGATCGTTCCATAATAAAGCTTTGACCATTGTTACTAATAAATAAATTATCAATAAAATCAGTAATTTGACTTAATCTAATATTAATACACAATACCCCTAACATCTGATTATTTTTATCAAAAACTGGATAAACAGGAGAGATACCTAAAACCGTATTTTTCCGAGAAAAAAAAGGATATATTTCGCTCCAAGTTGGTTTTTGAGCTTGTTTAGCAGCTTGATACCAAGGACGAGTAACAGTATTATAGTTGCTAGTATTTAATAGTTTGTCTGGGGTTCCTTCTTGGTCTAATACATAAGTTTCCCTGAGAGGATAAGTAGCTTTAGTACGAATTTTTAGTTGTACAGTACCATCATCTTGATATTCTACTCCGATAAATTCGCCTTGTTCGTTACCGTAGGAAATATAACCTTCAAAATCTCCTTTATTTACTATTTGCCAAAAATAACGGCGTAATCCGGTAAAGTCTTCGATGCTGAAATTACCGCTTTTAATGCTCATGTAGGTAAGTAATAAAGTATTTTGAGATTTATTTAGATAGTTTATGACGTGCTGTTCTATACGGGAACTAATTTGATTATTTAATTGATTAGCCAGGTCATTAACGGCTTTTTGACCATTACGAAACGACAAATAACCGACTAAACTAACAGTAGTAATTAACTGGAGTATGAAGGGAACTACAAGAGTTGTGCGGAGACGTAATTTTCGGGAATTAAATTTATTCATATTGAATACCGATTAACTAATAAGTAATTATGATTTTGCTCCGCCATTTTACAAAAATAATGAGTATTTGTTAGTAAGATGCACCCATTATGATTGATAATAAATTATCGCCAATTGCCTACTAAAATATAGGGTGCCCAGAAGCGAGTATGCTGAAATTGAGGTTTCTTTAATAGTGCTACTTGGGCGCGGCGTAAAGCTTCGGATTTGCTGATGTTGCGATCGTTTAATTGGCGGTAAAATTCTGTCATTAAAGCGGCAGTTGCTTCATCACTTACACTCCATAGGGTAGCTAGGGTACTGCGGGCACCAGCGCGAACGGCAACGCCGGCTAAACCTAATGCGGCGCGTTTATCACCTGTGGCTGTTTGACAGGCACTTAATACTAATAATTCGATGGGATTACTTTTTTCCTGTTCTCTATTTCGCAATAATTCGTTTATTTGGTTAATGTTAAGGCGGTTATCCCAGGTGAGAATAAATGTTTCATCTGATTTGGAACTAAATTGTCCATGAGTTGCTAAATGGACAACGGGAAAAGCGGTAGAGTTAATAGCATTTTTAATGCTATTAGTGGTAAAGTTTTGATCTAGGAGCAATTTAGTAGCTATTTCTGATTTAATTTGGTTTAATTCTACTTTGACAAAGGGAAGTGCAGAAAAACCACTTCTTGCTTCACTAATTCCCCCAGTAAGAACTTGTAATTTGCCTTTTCCTAATGGTTGGGATGGTAATAGTTGTAAGCCTGGAGTTAAAGCTATGGCGTATTTTTCGATTAAAAATTGTTTACCATCATATAAGCTGCCCATCGGAATATTCCGAAAAGCCCCATCGGGAACAAATACTAAAGTTTTCACATTAGTATTAGCTAAATCAGCTTCTAAGGGACGAATTAACCAGTTATAAATTGTTTGATTAATAGGTAGATATTGAGTTTTACGAGAACTGGGAGAAGCTATTTTTTCTACCATTAAGTCGATGGTTTTTTCTACTTCTTGTTGCGAGACATTTACTGTGTAATTACGGAGGGGTTTTCCCGGAATGGATAAAATTATTTCTAGGCGATCGGCTAAAATAATTGGATAAATTACTGCCGCTTGGGAATCTACTCGATCGATTTGTTCTGGTTTTGCATCTAAACAGGCTTCACGAAAAAAGTTATCTAATTCTGCTAGTTGTAAAGATTCGATCGAGTTTCTTGCTTTAATTAAATTCTCTTCACTTGCGCCATCTTCTAGGAGTAAACCCACTAATTCTCTATAAACTGGTTCGACGCTTTCTCTAAAGGAAAATTGCACATCTGGGTTAACTGCAACTAGGTCACTACGCAGAGATTTTAATGTTGCGACTGCTTGGGAATAGGAAGCGATCGCTTCTTTCTGATTTTTTTGATTTTTTAACAATCTTCCTAACTGCCATTGCCACTGATAAGCAATATCAGGCGCATTAATAGATTGAGATATAGCTAAAGCTTCTTCGGTTAATTTTTGTGCTTCTTGCCATTGTTGAGTTTTTTCATATACTTTAGCTAAATTACCAATAGCATAAGATTCGGCGCGTTTATCCCCTAAAATTTTTGCATCTTGTATTGCTATTGCTAACTGCTGGGCTATATTTGAATAACTAGCCAGATTATTTTCATTATTTATATTGTTATTAAAATTATTTAAGTTTATTTGCATTAAGTTATAGGCTAGATTAATTCTGCCATAAATTGAGGGGCGCGATTTAGGTAAATTTGTTAATTGTGGCTGAATTAATTCTAATAATTTTGTTGCCTCTGACCATTGTTTTTCTTCTACTAAAATACTTAATTCATTTAGATATGCTTGCAGTTTAGTAATTGGCGAAATAGCTGTTTCTATTGCTTTTTCATAAGCTGTTAAAGCTGATTCTTTATTTTTTTTGGCGTGGATAGTATTGCCTAAACTTAGAAAACTTTTAGCTGTAGCTTCCCTATTTTTTAAACTTTGAGATATTTCTAAACTTTGCTGTAAATTTTTTTCTGATTCT
>CAWUOF010000341.1:0-5134 GCA_963923765.1 uncultured bacterium
CTATGCTATTCAAGCATTATAACTTATTTAGCTCGGTTTTTTTGTTTAAGTCCCGGTAACTACACCTGATCAAGACCAGGATTTGATCAACTCAAGCTTTCATCATACCTCATACTGTTAAAATAAAATTTTATATTAATTTTTACGAAGAAATATTAATTTGCTTTGAAAGGGGAAGAAAGTATGTTTATATTAAAAATTGCTGAATATAAATTTATTAACCAACAAAACACCTAAAAATGACTAATTTAGATTTACGGGATAGTTTGATTGCCAAAACTGTAAATGGCAAGACTTTTGCCGAAGTTGGTGGACTTTTTGGAACGGTAAGCGAAAAGATATCTGTAGCCCATCGAGCGGGGGCAACCGATCTCACAATGATTGATATTCATGCCGAAGGTGGAGAACTGTGGGAAAAATTTCATCAACGTATGAATGATTTTTATATTAATAACTATCATTGTATCAGTCAAGATGTAACTGAATTTCACTCTCAGGAAATAACTAATAAATTTGATGTAGTTCATTGTTCAGGAGTGCTTTATCATCATCCCAACCCGATGTTATTACTCAAATCTCTACAAAATATTACTCGAACCTATCTAATTTTAAGTTCAATCATTACACCAGAATTAATAGAGAATGAAAAGGGAGTGTATCAAATACCCCCTTCTGGGGTGATTTTTGTACCGAGTTTGAATGAGCAAGAACGAGCAGTTTTAAAGAGGTATTGGGAAAGTGTTGGCTATGTCGTTTATGGAATTACAGAAAAACTAGAATTTGCCCTAGAAGATTATTCACCTTGGTGGTGGTGGTTACCCACCACCACAGCAATGAAAAGTATGTGTGAGGTGATGGGATTCAAAATTTTAGAGGCAGGTTTGATATGGGAAAATAAGGGACAAACTCTATTGTTAAGCCTTTAATTAAGAATTGAAGCAAATTAATTTATGGAGAAAATGGCATGATGGAAATTACTTTTAAAAATAGCGGTTTTAAAACTGTTTTTGAGCAAAAAATTGTCGATTTAGCTGCATCCACAGAAAGTACCATGATGGATAAAGTTGAATTATTGTATTTAGCAGCATCAGTGCAAGCAGCCAAACTATTAGAAACTGACATAATTGTTGAAATTGGAGCTTTAGATGGTAAAACCACAGTCTTTTTGCATCAAATTCTTAATTTTTTAGGTGATGAAATTACTCCGATTTTGAGTATAGATCCTTTTGAACGTTGTATTCCTGGTGAACTTAATCCTGCTGGCATTTACCAAAGATATTTGGATAATACATTAAAAGTTAATGCAGCACATCGATGTATGCCACTGATAGCTTTTTCCCAGGATGCATATAAATTTGTTGGCAATAATATTGGGCTGTTAATAATTGATGGTTGTCATCATTACGAAGCAATTAGTAATGATCTACGTTTATACAGTAATAAGGTGCGGTCTGGTGGAATTATATTTATAGATGATTATCAACAGGATGTTTTTCCTGATGTATATAGGGCTGTAAACGAATTTATGACGGATAACAGTAGCTACAATGTTTTACATAAATCTTGGTTTTTTATTGCTCAAAAAACTGTAAATTCAATCAATAATTAATATTTAATTTTATTAATTTCCCAGAAATATTTGTAAGGCAATTTAGAATTTTTTTTGGCGATGTAATATTGTCTTATACTATATTATATAGATTGGAAATATTGTCATTTTTCCTATTGACAAGCAGTGAAAATTTTGATAATTTTAATATCAATTATTTAAAAGTATCCCAAGATAATTTATGACTCAAGATAAACCAGTTTTGTACGATCCATCGATATTTGATGGGCTGAATTTTGACACCAGTCTAACTGATAATGGTAAGTATCCAGAATTTTGTCAGCAAGCCATTGGCGATAATTCCCTATTCAATAGTTTTCGCAGAAATCAAGTGTACAACTTCGCATTGGAACATGATTCTCAAGATCAAGGCTTACATTATTTAGAAATAGCGAAAAAGTTAAACCTTTTTGAAAGTTACATAGAAGAATTTAAAAAGAATGATACAGTGGGAAACCCCATCAAATTTCATTACGACCAAATTGGCGAAATTTCCCCCACAACTATTCGCTATATAAAAGTCCTCAAAGATCTTGAGGATGAATTTGGGACATTGAATAATTTAAATATTTGTGAAATTGGTGTAGGTTATGGCGGACTTTGCCGCATCATTGACAGCTACTTTAGATCGGTGAAATCCTACTGTTTGGTAGATTTACAACCTGTATTGGGGCTGACTCAAAAATATCTTAATCACTTTCAGATTAATACATCAATTTCTTACAAGACAGCCGAGGATTTGTCTGTCGAGGATAAGTATGATTTGGTAATCAGTAATTATGCCTTTACAGAACTTAGACGAGAAGTACAAGATATTTACTTGCAAAAGATTATTTTGAATTCTCAGAAGGGATATATCACCTACAACAAAATCGATGATTTTCTAAATTTCAATGGTTATAGCGTTGATGAGCTAATTGAAATAATCCCTCATGCAAAGATTTTGGATGAAATCGAAATAACTAATCCAGGAGATTGTATAATTGTCTGGTCAAATAATTAGTCATAATTTCCAATAGAAAAACATGAAATGAATCTCTCCATTATTATACCAGCTTATAACAGTGCAGAAACTATTGCCGAAACCTTGACATCTATTCAGGCGCAAACGGTTTCCGATTGGGAGGCGATCGTAGTCGATGATGGCTCTAGCGATAGCACAGCAGAAATCGCTAACCAATTTGGCATAAAAGATAGTCGCATCCGCTTATTAATCCAATCTAATCAAGGGGTGAGTGCTGCCCGAAATGCCGGAATAAAATTTGCCAAATTCGATTGGTTATTATTTATAGATGCAGATGACTGGATATCGCCGCAATATTTGGAAAAAATGGCTGAAGCACTTGCAAAAGATCCAAGTTGTGATGCTATTCACTGTGGGGGAATTCGCATCAATGCTGACGGTATTACAATACTGGAACAATACACTCCCCCATTGACAGATTTATTTCCTATATTTGCTACTGGTTGTTCTCTAATGATTCATGCTTGCGTTGTTCGCAAAATAATTGTTGAATCTTTATCCGGATTTGATCCTTCTTTTCGCACCTCTGAAGACTGGGATCTGTGGCAACGTATTGCTCGTACAGGAGCTAGATTTGGAGCAGTTAAAGAGGTATTAGCATTTTACCGTCAGCGTTTTAATTCCCTTTCCCGAGATACTAATCATATCTTTGCAGACACACTTCGCGTTGTTACACAAGGGCATGATTTCGATCCGCGTGTAGCAAATCCCCATCCTGACTATGTTCAAGGACTGCCAAAAGATAATCTTTCCAGTTTACGACTCAAATGTTCACCTTGGTTTGCAGGATTTTGCATCAGTCGGGGTGAAAATCCCTTACCACTACTACAATTGGTTGCTAACGATCGCGATCCAAACTTATCACCAAGACACATTGCTTGCACAATTTTTCAATCTATATTCGTCTCTAGTTGTCAACCGCCGGAGATTTGGCAACAGTTATGGCTAACGACTAAAGGAGATATTAAAAAGTTTTTAGAAGGCTTAGAAGCACAATCTACAACTGTAGGTTTAGCTCATAACACTTGTACGTTTTTAGAGCAGATGATTTTAGAACAGAGTGAAATTCGCTTGGAATAATTTATTATTAAATTGAGTTAAGTGCCAAGGTAAACGCATCTAATTTATAAATTCCTATAGCGTTTGAGTGTAGACAAAAGCGCTACAGGTGGAAAGACTGTTTTCAATAAACAACAATAAAGCCGAGTCCGCAGTGTTAAAACCCCTCGTTATTGACAAAATGCGTTTGCCCTGAGTTAACTGCAACCACTAGGGAATACTAAGGGGCGCATATACTTTTTCAGTTAGTCTTGGTAACTATTGATGGAATGGTTTGTAATCATTCAAGATATCCAAAATCCAATTTTCAAAGCGATCGCCAAAAGCTTCCAGGGAATATTCTAACTCTGCTTGACTTCGACAAGCAACTCGGTCAATTTTATCTAAATTAGCAATTGCTTTGACTAACCCATCAATACTATCTGGTTCTACCAAAAAACCAGTCTCCCCATCCCGGACAATTTCTGCCGGACCTCCCCTTTGATAAGTAATTACTGGTGTCCCACAAGCTAAAGCTTCAATCACAACATTTCCAAACGCTTCTACCCATCGGGGAGTCATCAAAACCCCTCGACATTGACCTAATGCTTTTTGCAGTTGCGCTGTTGGTAAAAACCCCACATATTCTATCGGTGCATCAGGATAATCTTGGCAAATTTGCTGCCAGTAATCTTCGTGTTGCATCAATCCAAAGATTTTTAAAGGAATCCCTATAATTTTTGCAGCTTGTACCGCATCTTCTAAACCTTTTTCGGGTGCAATTCGACCAACCCAAGCTAAAGTATTATTAGGATTATTTCCAAATTCATACAGTGATAAGTCTAATCCATTAAACAGATAGCGTAAATATTTGCCAAAACCAAAACTATCTGCTTGAGTTTGCGAGTGAACGCCGATAGTTTTAGGATACTGATTTACAATTTTTTCAATCATCCCATCCATTGCATCTGTCAGGGAACTCATACTAATTAAGTGAGCTATTGGACAGGTAAAAAAAGGTGTCAAATATAAAGGCAACCAATCATAACAAAAATTAATAATCAAATCATAATCTTTATGAATTTTATAAGCCAAATCCCACATATTAGCTAAAACCGAATTTCCCGGCATCATAATCGGATCATTGCGCTTTTGTTCTTGACAGTAAACTTGAAAATTACCCGATACTTGATAGATTTTAAATAAATCCATCACTGAACCTTCGGGAGCAATTATTTCTAATTCATAGCCTCGGTTATGCAAGGTTTTAGCGATATTAAATATAGTTAATTCTACTCCTCCCCCTAATCCTGTTCCTAAAGGACCGACTGAGGTAGAAACTAACATTAATTTGGTAGATGACATTTGGTTTTCCTATTAATGTGAAAATAATTGCAATATATAGCATTACGCAAATACATTAGGACATTCCCTAAAAGCAGCATCCACACAATCGCGGACTG
>CAWUOF010000342.1:0-5123 GCA_963923765.1 uncultured bacterium
TTCCCCTGTTGTTGCGCTTTAGCGCCAAAATGGAATATAAACCAAAATTATAAATACTTGCCTAGTTAAAATCTTTTTTCCCCAATAAAACCAGTTAAAATAATAATTACTACCCAAAAATTTTTAATTTATGCAGGAATTTGTTAAATATTTTGATAACTTTTGGCAGGATAAACCAGGTTTACGTCAAGTTTGCCTCTGGGGTAGTATCTTTTTTACCTTAACTTTAATCTTAGCTTTAAATCGTTATTTTAGCTTTTATACCACCTTTGATCATGGCTTATTTAATCAGTTATTTTGGAATAGTATCAGAGGTAATTTATTTCAAGGTTCTTTATCTTCGGTACAGTCTAATGCTTCTTTAGTTGGTGGTGAAATTCCTACCGAGTCTTATATCCATTTAGGGCAACATTTTGTTATTAATTTTTTCCTGTGGATGCCGTTATATAGCTTATTTCCCTCACCTATTACTTTAATAGTCTTACAAGTAGGGTTAATAACCGCCGCAGGTGTAGTTTTATATGCTTTAGCTAGACATTATTTATCGGTACCGATCGCCCTGGCTATTACTGCTAGTTACTATGGCGCTAATGCCGTTATTGGCCCTACATTAGATAATTTTTATGAACAATGCCAATTACCCTTATTTATTTTTAGTTTACTATTAGCTTTAGAAAAACGTAAATATTGGTTATTTTGGCTGTTATTTGCCCTAACTTTATTTATCCGAGAAGAAACAGGCATAGCCTTATTTGGTATTGGTGCCTATTTAGTTATTAGTCGTCGTTATGTGCGTTTAGGTTTAGCCGTATGTTTACTTAGTTTTCTCTACGTTAGCGTAGTAACTAATGTAATTATGCAGTTATTTTCCGATGATAATTCTAAATTATATTTAGCAACATATTTTGAAAAATTTGTTGATAAAGAAAATCCCACAACTTTAGAGTTACTGGTAGCAATTTTAACTAGACCACATTTAATTTTTCAAGCTATTTTTAAAAGATTCGATCGCCTCTTAAAATATCTATTAGGTTTATGGTTGCCCTTGGGTTTTATCCCAGTTGTTTCCGGTGCCGCTTGGATAATAACCGCCCCACCATTATTAGTAAATTCTATTCAAAATAACTTTGATTCTATTTCTATTAATGCTCGTTATGTTTTAGCCATAATTCCAGGATTATTTTATGGTAGTATTTTATGGTGGGCAAAATATTCAGAAAAATTTAAACCTCGTTGGCGACAAATTTGGAAAGGATGTATTATTTTATCCCTCATTTTTACCATAACATCTAATCCCCATAAAGCTTTATATTTCCTCATACCTGATTCTATTCAGCCTTGGGTTTATGTATCCTTTACTCATCAATTGTCCCACGCTAATAATTTAAGAAATTTAATGCAAAATATTCCCAATGATGCTAGTATTTCCACAACTACTTATGCAATTCCCCATCTTTCTAGTCGTCGCCGAATTGTGCGCTTGCCTATGTTACAAATTCGCGATAAAGAAAATAAAATTACGGATGTTGATTATGCTTTAGTAGATATGTGGCAACTGCAACAACATAAATTAGTGGGCGCTAAAGATACCCGCAGGTTAAAAGCTATGGTACCAATTATCGATCGCATTCTCCAAGAAAAAAGCTATGGAATTATCAATTTTAAAGATAATATTTTATTATTCCAAAAAAATCAGCCTTCCCAACCTGAAGCTTTATCTAATTGGTGGCAATTGCGAGAAGAATTAAAACCTATTTGGGAAAAAAATTGATAATTAGAAATATATTATTGTTGTTCCCCTGTTGTTGCGCTTTAGCGCCAAAATGGAATATAAACCAAAATTATAAATACTTGCCTAGTTAAAATCTTTTTTCCCCAATAAAACCAGTTAAAATAATAATTACTACCCAAAAATTTTTAATTTATGCAGGAATTTGTTAAATATTTTGATAACTTTTGGCAGGATAAACCAGGTTTACGTCAAGTTTGCCTCTGGGGTAGTATCTTTTTTACCTTAACTTTAATCTTAGCTTTAAATCGTTATTTTAGCTTTTATACCACCTTTGATCATGGCTTATTTAATCAGTTATTTTGGAATAGTATCAGAGGTAATTTATTTCAAGGTTCTTTATCTTCGGTACAGTCTAATGCTTCTTTAGTTGGTGGTGAAATTCCTACCGAGTCTTATATCCATTTAGGGCAACATTTTGTTATTAATTTTTTCCTGTGGATGCCGTTATATAGCTTATTTCCCTCACCTATTACTTTAATAGTCTTACAAGTAGGGTTAATAACCGCCGCAGGTGTAGTTTTATATGCTTTAGCTAGACATTATTTATCGGTACCGATCGCCCTGGCTATTACTGCTAGTTACTATGGCGCTAATGCCGTTATTGGCCCTACATTAGATAATTTTTATGAACAATGCCAATTACCCTTATTTATTTTTAGTTTACTATTAGCTTTAGAAAAACGTAAATTCGGGTTATTTTGGCTATTATTTACCCTAACTTTATTTATCCGAGAAGAAACAGGCATTACCTTATTTGGTATTGGCGCATATTTAGTTATTAGTCGTCGTTATCCCCGTTTAGGTAGTGCTATATGTCTATTAAGTTTTGCCTACGTTACCGTAGTAACTAACGTATTTATGCGCTTATTTTCCGATGATAATTCTAAACTATATTTAGGTGCATATTTTCAGAAATTTGTCAATAAAGATAATCCAACTACCCTAGAGTTACTCTGGGCAATTATCACTCAACCCCATCTCATTATTCAAACAATTTTTACCGATTTTGAGAAGCGTTTACGATATGTTTTAGGGCTATGGTTGCCATTAAGTTTTATACCTGCTATTTCTCTGCCTGCTTGGATTATGGCAGCACCACCATTAATAATTTTATTGCTACAAGTAGATAACAAACCTGCCTTTTCCATCAATACTCGTTACACCCTTAGTATTATGCCCGTATTAATTTATGGTGTAATTTTATGGTGGGCGCAAAATGCCGATAAATTTAAACCCCGTTGGCGACGTATTTGGATGGGATGTATTGCATTATCTTTATTTTTTACAGTCACATCTAACCCCCATAGATCTTTATATTTTATTACACCTTTTTCTATTAAACCTTGGGTGTATGTATCCTTAAATACTAGATGGCAACACGCCGCAGATTTACAACAAGTTATCAAAACTATTCCTAAAGATGCTAGTGTAGCTACAACTGGTTATATAATTCCCCATCTTTCTAGCCGGCGGCAAATTGTCCGTTTACCATTTTTGCAAATTCGTCAAAAAACCGGAGAAGTAATTGATATTGATTATGCTTTATTTGATATGTGGCAAATGACACAGCATAATTTAGCTGCCCCTGTTGATCAGGGTAGACTCAGAACTACTTTACCAATACTGGATAATTTAATATCTGAAAATAAATATGGTATTATTCAGCAACAGAATGGGGTGTTTTTATTCCAAAAAGGTGTTATTTCTCAAACTGAAGCATTATCGGCTTGGGTGAAATGGCGAGAGGAATTACGCCCAATTTGGAATAAATAATAACTACAAATAATAACTGTAACTTTTCCTAACGTCTGTCCTATGTCCCATGCCTGCTTGGTAATTTATTAAAATTTAGGCTTGGTTTTGGCGTCATCTCATTGTATCCTCTAACAACAAAGGTTAGCGAGATATCTCTACAACCAAATATAGTGATTAATCAATGATTAATAACGGATAGACGATAAAACATGATGAAATATTCTCAAAAAACCTTAATTTTTTGGTTTAGTTTAGCGTTGACATTTGCTGCTATTTATGCTGGTTTAGCAATGAAAATAGCCTTTAGCGCCCCTTATGTTGTGCAAGATGATGCACGAGTTTATGTTTTTTGGATGCAACGATTTTTAGAACCCGATTTATTGCAAGGTGATTTTATTACAGATTATTTTAAATCTGTTACACCTTTAGGTTTTGCTACTATATATAAAATTGTCGCTGCGTTTGGAATTACGCCGTTATTTTTTAGTAAAATTTTACCTTTATTTTTAGTATTGGTAGCTACTAGCTATTGTTTTCTTTTAACTTTAGAAATATTGCCAATACCGATCGCCGGTTTTATTTCCGCTTTGTTATTAAATCAAAGTCTATGGATGCGAGATGATATCGCCTCTGCTACCCCTCGATCGTTTACAGCTATTCTATTAATGGCAACTTTATATTATATATGGCGTCGATCGTGGGTAATAGTTTGTATTTGTGTTGCCTTATTAGGATTATTATATCCACCGACAATGTTTCTCGGTATAGGAATGTTAGTATTAAGAATATTTCTAGCTATTTGGCCAAATATTCAAGCTAAAATTCCCGCTTTTGCCATTATTAAAACCTCAGAAAATAATAATTATTCCCTATCCAAAAAAGAATTGATGCTGTGCATAACAGGATTAGTCATTTCTTTTCTAATTATGTTATTCTACGCCATAAATCAGTCAGAATACGGCCCTACTATTACTGCTGCTGAAGGCAGAAATTGGGCAGAATTTATGCAGGAAGGACGCGCACCATTTTTTGACGATGCCCATCCCTGGAAATTTTGGTTTAAAAATAATAATAGCGGCTTTCGTTTAAGTTTAAATCCTCCCTACGTAGCAACAGCATTTTTATTGCCTTTTTTAATTAAGTTTTCCTCTCGTTTTCCTTTGGCAGAAAAAATAACTGGCGCTGTCATGCTTTTACCGCAATTGCTGGTAGTATCTACTGGAATGTTTTTAGCTGCCCATGCTGTATGGCTGCGGTTATTTTTTCCCGATCGCTACACAATGCACAGTCTACAAATTATTATGGCAATATCCGCCGGATTAGCTATAACTGTTTTATTCGATGGCTTAAAACAATGGGCAGAAAAAACACCAGATATTAGCAATTTTTTACCAACTATCAATAAAAAACAAGTGTTAGCCTGGAGTGCGATCGCGATCGCCTCTTCTGTATTAATTTTCTTTCCCAATATTGCCTGGGGAAAACGCTTTCCTAAAACTGGCTATATAGCCGTAGAAGCACCAATTATCTATGATTTTTTACGGGCTAGTCCCGAAGATACTATGGTGGCTTCCCT
>CAWUOF010000343.1:0-5102 GCA_963923765.1 uncultured bacterium
GGCGTTCCTGTTCAGCGCGTTGGCTTTCTTGTTCAGCGCGTTGGCGTTCCTGTTCAGCGCGTTGGCTTTCTTGTTCAGCGCGTTGGCGTTCCTGTTCGATTTTTTCTGTAGCCCAAGCTAACAAGTTGCTATCTTTATCCCACCATCTTAACCAATATCCTGTTCTGCCTTCTTTTTCTCCTTTCCAGGTTCCTAAAAATAATCCCATTGTTTCTATCCAATGCCGTCCATTTTCATCTGGTTGTTTTAATTCGTACCTACCAGCTTCTAACTGATAATATTCTAACAATCCCCCATCTGGGTCAAATATTACATAGATCGGTACTTGCAATATTTGTTCATAAAAAAACCATTTTCCAGGAGGATAGGTACGTTTAAAGGAATATTCGCTTCCGTCTTTATCTGATAAAAATTCTATAACTATTGCTGGTATTTCTCCTTCTAAATTTGGTGTATAGCTTTTTCGGTCTGGTAAAATCTCTTTCACCGCAGCTATATATAACCAATCTGGTGCTTTTGCTACAAATTGCTCATTAATTGTCGCGCATAAAGCAAAGTTAGAAGCGATTAACATTTGTGGTTGAATGAAACCACTAATTTCTAAACTTTCTCGTAAAGCTCCAGCTAATAGTGGTTGTCCTGTATTATCCACTGGTTCATCCTCTAACTGAAAATCATCTGGTAAACTTTCCCAGGTAATTACTAATCCTGGTGATGATGTAGTTTCACTAAGTAGGGTTGCCATAAAGACTACCTGAGCTTGATTTCTTTTTATTCTATCATTATTTATAGCAAATATACAGTGATTTTAGAAAGTTTTGTGATAAAAATTTAGGTTTTATTTTTGTAATTAAATAATACTTTAGATAGGTAGAAATATCAGCTTATTTTGGTTGATATTTAACCGCAGTCATGGTTTTTATTGGTAATATGATAAATTTATATTTGAATTACCGCAAAGACAGTATAAAAACGGGAATTTCACCAAAAATATAGGCAAAGTTTATAATGTACAATAGACTTCTTGCGAAACTAAAAAAATAATCATTTCTTCTTAAGAAAACATCAATCTTTCTGGCTTTTGCCTCTTGCAAGAAAGCCTCTTGCCTGACTTTCGCAAGAAGTCTAATATACAAATAGTATTATCATACAAGGCAGTAAGCTAATGTTTTGGTATAATGGTAATTTAATAGAAGATAAAACTATAGAATTAGCAATTGATGATCCGGGTTTAATTTATGGTGCTACGGTTTTTACTACTCTACGGGTTTATAATAATTGTTTAGAGAGTAAATTAACCAACTGGCATGGGCATTGTCAAAGACTGGCATCTAGTATTAAAGCTTTTGATTGGCAAGAACCTGATTGGGAAAGACTACGGCAAGGTGCGGAAATTTTAGTGAATACTTGGCCGGTATTAAGAATAGTTATTTTTGCAGATGGGCGAGAATGGATTACAGGACGTTTATTACCATCTAATTTAGAACAAAAACAACAGGAAGGGGTGATAGTTTGGTTAGTGGATGATTCACAATTTCGGCGTATTTTACCCGATCGCAAAACAGGTAATTATTTAAGCGCCTGGTTAGCCTTACAAAAAGCCCAAAAAATGGGAGCGGCGGAAGCTATATTGATAGATGAGAAAGGTAACTGGCTAGAAACTTGCACAGGAAATCTGTGGGGCTGGCAAGATGGCCATTGGTGGACACCACCTGTAGAGGCAGGAATATTGCCGGGGATAATGCGATCGCAGTTAATTAATCATTTTCAGAGTCATAATAAAAAAGTCAGCCAAGAACCTTGGACAGTAAATCTAGTTAAAGGTTTCGAGGCGATCGTCTATACCAATAGTGTCGTAGAAGTGATTCCCATCCAAAAAATCATCACCCAGACCCTAGATCTGCCCCTGTCCCAATATTTCACATTAGAAAAAAGCCCAGAACATATTGGATTACAACAATTGCGACAATTTTTTACTGAAATCTGAAAATAATTTAACATTAATTAACAAAACTAGCTAAACTAAAATAAGTGACCCCCACACCCTGAAACCCCAGGAGGATAAAAAAACAGTGAATAAACGGTGGAGAAATGTGGGGCTGTATGCCCTTCTCGCTATAGTGGTAATTGCCTTGGCAACCACATTTTTTGATAAACCAAACCAAAGCAGGCGCGATACCTGGAGATATAGTCGTTTTATACAAGCCATAGAAAACAAACAAATAGAGGGAACAATTGATATAAGTGCCGATCGGTCGCAGGCCCTATTCAGCGCCCCCGAAGGTAATAAGGTAATAGTAAACCTCCCGCCCGATCCAGAATTAATCAGCGTACTAACCAATAACGGTTTAGATGTAAGAGTTTTACCACCCAGCGATGATGGCCTCTGGTTTAGAGCGCTCACCAGTCTATTCCTACCTGTTTTACTCCTAGTTGGGTTATTTTTCCTCTTACGTCGTGCCCAAAATGGCCCTGGCAGTCAAGCCATGAATTTTGGCAAGTCTAAAGCCAGAGTCCAAATGGAACCACAAACCCAGGTCACTTTTGGAGATGTGGCTGGAATTGAACAAGCCAAACTGGAATTAACCGAAGTTGTAGACTTCCTGAAAAATGCCGATAGGTTTACTGCTGTAGGTGCAAAAATTCCCAAAGGAGTGCTATTAGTCGGACCGCCGGGAACTGGTAAAACTTTGTTGGCTAAAGCGGTAGCTGGAGAAGCTGGAGTTCCTTTCTTCTCTATTTCTGGTTCCGAATTTGTGGAAATGTTCGTAGGTGTGGGTGCTTCTCGTGTCCGCGATCTATTTGAACAAGCTAAATCAAATGCTCCCTGTATCGTATTTATTGATGAAATAGATGCCGTTGGTCGTCAGCGTGGTGCTGGTTTAGGTGGCGGTAATGATGAAAGAGAACAAACTTTAAACCAATTACTAACCGAAATGGATGGTTTTGAAGGCAATACAGGTATTATTATTATTGCCGCTACTAACCGTCCGGATGTGTTAGATGCAGCCCTGTTACGCCCAGGTCGTTTTGACCGCCAAGTAGTAGTCGATCGCCCTGACTATAACGGTCGCTTAGAAATTCTGCAAGTTCATGCTCGCGGTAAGACTTTAGCTAAAGATGTAGATCTAGAAAAAATTTCTCGTCGTACACCAGGCTTTACCGGTGCAGATCTGTCTAATTTGTTGAATGAAGCAGCAATTTTAGCCGCTCGTCGCAATTTAACAGAAATTTCTATGGATGAAGTTAATGATGCTATCGATCGCGTCTTGGCAGGTCCAGAGAAAAAAGACCGTGTAATGAGCGAAAAACGTAAAACTCTTGTCGCCTATCACGAAGCTGGCCACGCTTTAGTCGGTGCTTTAATGCCAGATTATGACCCAGTACAAAAAATTAGTATAATCCCTCGTGGTCGTGCTGGCGGTTTAACTTGGTTTATGCCTAGTGAAGATCGCATGGACTCCGGTTTATACAGCCGCTCTTATTTGCAAAATCAAATGGCTGTAGCTTTAGGTGGTCGCATTGCTGAAGAAATAGTTTTCGGTGAAGAAGAAGTAACTACCGGTGCTTCTAATGACTTACAGCAAGTCGCACGAGTAGCCCGACAAATGGTGATGCGTTTCGGGATGAGCGATCGCCTTGGTCCTGTTGCTTTAGGTCGTCAACAAGGTAGTATGTTCCTCGGACGCGATATTATGGCAGAACGCGATTTTTCTGAAGAAACTGCCGCCACGATCGATGATGAAGTGCGGATCTTAGTAGATCAAGCCTATCACCGTGCTAAAGAAGTGTTAGAAAATAATCGTCACGTTCTGAATAAATTAGCAGAAATGCTAATAGAAAAAGAAACTGTTGATGCTGAAGAATTGCAAGAGTTACTGGCTAATAGCGATGTCAAATTAGCTGCTATTGCCTAAATTATTCATAATAATAATGAAGAATTAAAATTTTATAATTGATTCTTCATTTTTTCACTCTAGGCGAGGTAATTTTGAAATGTATCAGAATTACCTCGATTTATTTTTAATCAGGTTTTAGACGATATATTAATCACGGTAAAGATAATAAGCAAAAAATACATAAATATCTAAACATATAAGTAAGATAGAATATATATTGGAGAGTATTTATACTGTAATTCTGAGGTTAATATAAATAGCAAATAACGTTAAAATATAGTAGGATAATCAGCACAAAAACAAAAAAATAAATTTCCTGGAGGTAAATTAATGATAAAATTGCTAGTAAAAATATCGTTGCTATGTATAGCGATCGCTACGATTTGGCTAGGTAATATTGCTCCAGTAACAGCAACAACACCTCAGCAGAATTTTACAGAAGCTGAAATAGAAAAATTAAATGATTTAGCAGAAAAAGCTATTAATTCTACAAATGCTGGAGATTTTGCCACTGCGGAAGATTACTGGACAGAATTACTAGAAAGATTTCCTAATGATCCGGCATTGTGGAGTAATCGTGGTAATACTAGAGTAAGTCAGTATAAATTAGAAGCAGCGATCGAAGATTATAATCAAGCTATTAAATTAGCCCCAGATGCTATAGATCCTTACTTAAATCGTGGTACAGCTTTAGAAGCATTGGGTAAATGGGAAGCCGCAATTTCTGATTACAATCACGTATTAGAATTAAATCCTAAAGATGCCGCAGCCTTTAATAATCGTGGAAATGCTAAAGCAGGATTAAGTCAGTGGCAAGCCGCAATAAACGACTATAATAAAGCCATAGAATTAGCACCAGATTATGCCTTTGCCCGTGCTAATCATGCCCTAACTTTATATCAAATTGGGGAAAAAGAAGCCGCTATTAAAAATATGCGAAATTTAGTTCGCAAATACCCTAAATTTGCTGATATGCGTGCCGCTTTAAGTGCTGTTTTGTGGGTAGAAGGTAAACAAGGTGAAGCCGAGAGTCACTGGGTATCGGCGGCAGAATTAGATCCCCGTTATGAAAATATAGAATGGGTAACTAAAGCCCGTCGTTGGCCACCATTAATGGTAGCTGCTTTACAAAAATTTCTGCAATTTGAATAATAGACTTCTTGCGAAACTAAAAAAATAATCATTTCTTGTTAAGAAAACATC
>CAWUOF010000344.1:0-5101 GCA_963923765.1 uncultured bacterium
TTATTTAGCTCGGTTTTTTTGTTTAAGTCCCGTTAAAAAAAATCACAAATTTCTCAACCTCAAAAAATACAAAATGGCGCGATCGCCCAGACAAATCGCGCCATAAAATTTAAAAATTTATAATTAAACTGGGCCGACTAACTGTTGACTCAAATCCCACAGACGCACAGCTTTTTCATCATCACTGGCTTCGGGAGAAACTTGTTGGACAAAAGACTTACCATTTTTCTTTTGACGATTACCCCAACTCCAGTAGGCCCCAGATTTACGATATTCTGGATCAGCCACTACTGCCGCAACGCGATCGCCTGCCAATTCTTCCGAGACAAATCCCCCAGTAATATACTTTTGGAAAATCGGGAAAATTTTCTGAAACAGAGGATAGTGATTACGGAATAAAGCAGTAGTAGCCACACATCCTGGATAAAGAGAAGTAAAAGTAATGCCAGTAGCATCGTGATAGCGTCGATGCAATTCTCGCATAGTTAAAACATTACAAACCTTGCTATCTTTATAAGCTTTAACAGGTTCAAAATTCTTCCCATCAATCATAGAAATAGGTTCTTTAAAACCTTTTGCCAAACCTTCCAGATTGCCTAAATCTGGACGAGGGGGAATCTTACCACCTAATTCCTTGGGATTATGTGTAACAGTTCCCAAAATCACCATGCGTCTATCTTCTGCTGGAGATCTTTTCATATCTTCCAGCATAATATTACACATGAGAAAATGGCTCAAATGATTAGTAGTAACAGTTAATTCATAACCTTCTGGGCTTCGCAAAGGTTCTTTAATTAAAGGCATATAAATAGCTGCATTGCATACCAAAGCATCCAGCGATCGCCCTAGAGATCGGAAATTGCTAATAAAATTCCGCACACTATTTAAGGAACCCAAATCAACTTGCAGAATGGTGTAGCTATCCTTAGACATTCCCACCATTTCGGCTGCTTTTTCGGTTTTGGGGATATCCCGACAAGCCATTACCACATACCATCCTCTTTGGGCCAGCGATCTAGCGGCTTGTAAGCCAACTCCTGATGATGCGCCCGTAATTACCACCGTTGATTTGCGATCTTGCATACTATTGATAATTTATTCAATGTCGTTGAGTATCTATAAATGATCTCACATTAAGGTGAACTAATAGCTCTAATTTTTTTATCTGTAGTAAAGCGGTACTGAAGTGATCAAGTCTAAATCAATAGATATTGACAAACTCATAAATTACCCTATAGGTATTTTTTCTGATTTATTGTCCACAAATTAGTTATATTGTGCAGTAGCCTACTAGCCAGCATTCCGAAAATATAATTATAAAAAACCAATTATACTATAATTGATACTCGTTGGAACAAAATGTTGGAAAAAAATTGATGCATAAAATTGATAATATTTACCCTGTAAATTGCAATAGTTGATTAAAAACCAGAAAATATCAGGAGAAAAAACTGGGCTAAAAACAAAAAGTGCGGGTTTCCACCCCGACAAACAGCAAGAAACCAAGGAATCTAGCATCCTTGTCAGCAACAGGATAGAATAAAATACAATAAATGTTCTCAATAAAGATAGTTATAAAAAAGGCGAGGAGAACCGCAAGGCATGGGCAAAGTAGTTGGCATTGACTTGGGTACAACCAACTCAGTAGTAGCCGTAATGGAAGGGGGAAAGCCAGTTGTCATCGCCAATGCAGAAGGAATGCGGACAACTCCATCTGTAGTTGGCTTCAGCAAAGAAGGAGAACGCTTGGTAGGACAGATGGCGCGAAGGCAAGCGGTACTCAATCCCCAGAATACCTTTTATGCCGTGAAGCGATTTATTGGTCGCAAATACGTCGAACTCAGCCCAGAATCTAAGCGGGTTCCCTATACCATATCTCGTGATGACAACAGCAACATCAAAATAAAATGCCCCCGTCTCAAAAAAGACTTTGCCCCAGAAGAAATTTCTGCGATGGTACTGCGAAAATTAGCAGAAGAAGCCAGTCGCTATCTGGGGGAAGCGGTAACGGGTGCAGTAATTACCGTACCTGCCTATTTTAACGATTCCCAAAGGCAAGCAACCCGAGACGCGGGACGCATTGCCGGCTTGGATGTTAAAAGGATTCTGAACGAACCAACAGCAGCAGCTTTGGCCTACGGGTTAGAACGCAAGGATAATGAAACTATCCTGGTATTTGACTTGGGAGGTGGTACTTTTGATGTATCCATCCTAGAAGTAGGAGATGGAGTATTTGAAGTCAAAGCAACTAGTGGCGATACGCAACTAGGCGGAAATGATTTTGATAAAAAAATTGTGGACTGGCTGGCAGATGAGTTTTTAGAAGCAGAAGGAGTAGACTTGCGCCGCGATCGCCAAGCCCTACAACGCTTAATGGAATCAGCAGAAAAGGCCAAAATGGAACTATCCGGCCTTCCAGTTACAGAAATTAACCTGCCCTTTATCACCGCCACAGAGGATGGCCCTAAACACATTGAAACTAAACTAACTCGCGGGCAATTTGAAGGGTTATGTGGCGACTTAATTAGTAGATTACGCGGCCCAGTAAAACGCGCCCTGGCAGATGCCAACCTTAGACCATCGGATATAGACGAAATAGTGCTAGTTGGTGGTGGTACTCGGATGCCAATGGTAAAAGAATTGGTGCGAAGTATCATTGACCAAGAACCTAATGAAAATGTTAACCCAGATGAAGTAGTAGCCGTTGGCGCAGCAATTCAAGCCAGTATTCTCGCAGGAGAAATAAAAGATGTGCTGCTGTTAGATGTAACTCCTTTATCTTTCGGGTTAGAAACTATCGGCGGAGTAATGAAAAAACTTATTCCCCGTAATACCACTATACCGGTGCGCCGTTCCGATGTGTTTTCTACAGCAGAAAATAACCAAACTTTTATGGAAATTCACGTTCTCCAAGGAGAACGGGAAATGGCTGTAGATAATAAATCTTTAGGGAAATTTAAACTTACAGGCATTCCCCCAGCCCCGCGAGGAATACCACAAATTCAGGTATCTTTAGATATCGATGCAAATGGAATTTTGCAAGTTACAGCCTTGGAAAAAACTACTGGCAGAGAACAAAGTATTACTATTGCTGGTGCTTCTATTCTTTCCCAGTCAGAAATTAATCGCATGATTCAAGAGGCAGAAAAATATGCCCAACAAGACCGCTTGCAAAAAGAACAGGTGGAAAAACGTAACCGGGCTGAAACTTTGACTTATCAAGCGGAAAGACAGTTACGGGAAGTAGTATTAGATTATGGAATGCCTTTTGCTCGTGGACTGCGATCGCGCATCGAAAACTTAGTTAAACAATTACGCGAAGCCCTTAATAATGACGATGAACGGGGTATCGATCGCATCGGGTCAGACTTGCAAGATGCTTTGTATGATCTCAATCGTGAAGTTTATCAATATACTCGCGAAATTGAGGAAGATGATGATTTATTTGATGCTTTCCGTCGCACTTTTAGCAGCAACGATCGCAAACGTGATGAACGTCGTTACTCCTCCCCCTATTCTTCCCCCTCCTATCCCTACAATACTACAATGGGAACCAGCAATCGCCCGCGTCGTTCCGAAACCCGAAAATCCTATCAAAATGATAATTGGGATGATGACGATGATGATTGGATTTAAGGGATTAATTAACTCCTGATTAAGAAAATAAACACAGATTAGATATATTATGATGATATCTAATTATTATAAAATATAACAAATATCTGGTCTGTGTTTTTAAAAAATTGGAAGTTTATTAAAATTTAAGTTTAGGGGAAAAAACCAAGAAATAACAAATATAAAAAAAAGGAAATAAACCAGGAATTTTTCAGAAGCGATCGCTAAATCAAAGGAAGTAAAATATAAACCTAATAGTTATAGAAACAACAACAGAATTAACTAAATTATTCCAAATTAAAATCTAGCCAATTGTCAAAGAAAAACCAACGTAAAACTATGCAGAATTTTAGAAACTATTACGAAATTTTGGGAGTAACTAAAGATGCTTCAATGGAGGAAATCAAAAAAGTATATCGAAGATTAGCAAGACAATATCATCCCGACTTAAACCCAGGCAACAAAGAAGCAGAAGAAAAATTTAAAGATATCGGCGAAGCCTACGAAGTTCTTTCCGACTCAAATAAACGTGCACAATACGACGAATTTAGTAAATTTTGGAAACAAAAAGGCTTTGCAGGTAAACAAGGTTTACGCCGAGAAGGTGCTAAAACATGGGATAGTCGTAGTAATGAAAACCGCACTGCTACCCAAGAAATTGATTTTGGTCAATTTCCCAATTTTGATACCTTTGTCGATACACTTTTAGGGCGTCGCCGCGAAACAACTACCAGTACACCTAATGAAGTCGGAAAAACCACTCGCATTAACTCAGCCGATCGCTTTCAACCTGGTACTAATAGAGTATCCTATACCGTTAATTCTCGGTCTCCTCGCAAAGATGTAGAAGCAAGACTCACTCTACCTTTAGAAAAAGCCTATTTAGGTGGAACTGAAAGAATTCGTTTAGAAGATGGCAGATCTCTGGAAGTGAATATGCCAGCAGCAATGGTAACAGGGCAACGCATTCGCCTAAAAAATCAAGGTATTAATGGCGGTGATTTATTTTTAACTATTACCGTTGCACCCCATCACTTTTTTAAATTAGAAGGTGCCGATATTCGTTGTCAAATTCCCCTAACTCCCAGTGAAGCCGTTTTAGGCGGTAAAATCGAAATTCCTACCCTAGATGGGTTAGTAAAAATGACAGTACCTCCAGGAGTTATTTCTGGACAACGACTACGCCTTGCTGGTAAAGGTTATCCTAATGGTAAAGGTTTTCGTGGCGATCAGTTAGTAGAAATTGAAATAGCTATTCCTAAAAATTTGACTATTGAAGAAAGAGAATTATATGAAAAATTGCGTCAGATTGAAACTTTTAAACCTCGTGCAGATATCCTAGCTTAGAATTATAAATATAGAAGAAAAATCAACAATATTTTGTAGAAAATAAGTAGAAAATAAGCTGGCTAATTAGGATTGTTACAGGTAAATGTAAATCCTAATATAGCGTAAGCGTAATTATATATTGTTAGATTAACAAATA
>CAWUOF010000345.1:0-5095 GCA_963923765.1 uncultured bacterium
CCCCTGTCCCATGCCCAATTCCTGATAGTTTCCAGCTAGGATCTCTGGACAAAAGGGGTGTCAAAATGCTATGTATTTGGGTTTGAAACCATAACGATCGCAACCCCTGAAAAAATTAAAGATTTGTGCTAAATCTTGGTCATTATGACCAGCTAGAGCATGATTAACTGTCAATTTAAGTGGAGTTAACACATTTTAATGAATAGCCAACAACCCGTTCAGCCTGCTAGTGTACCGATGAATTCCCCGACAGCCGCTAAAGCTGCGCCCAGTGCTACGCCACCAAGTGCAAAACCAATCTCTACAGGTATCAAAGGAATTCTTAGTGTTGATCTTGGTCGTACATCTACTAAAACTTGCGTTGGTCGTGACCCAAATGGGGTCGTATTTATTCCAGCCAACGTAGCAAAAATGAGTATAGAAAAAATACGCGGCGGTGGATTTGAATCAAAGCCCACTGATCCTCTATTAGATATTTGGCTGGAATATCAAAACCAAGGCTATGCTGTTGGTCAACTAGCCGCAGACTTTGGCGCTAATCTGGGTGTCGGTCAATCTAAAGTAGAAGATGCTTTGATCAAAGTTTTAGCCTGTGCTGGTTATTTCGGTATCCAAGGTGATGTTTCTCTAATTGTTGGTTTACCTTATCTATCTCAAGAACAATTTGAGCAAGAAAAACAACAAATTATCAGCAATTTACGCTCTACCCATACGATGATCTATCGGGGCGAGTCTATATCAATTAATATTACCCAAGTTTGGGTGATGCCGGAAGGTTATGGCAGTTTAATCTGGTGTGAAGTTCAAGATAAAAAGTCACCTATTTCTCCTGATTTTTCTAAACTATCAGTAGGACTGGTAGATATTGGTCATCAAACTACTGATTTCGTGATGGTAGATGGTTTCCGATTTGCCAGAGGAGCCTCTAAGAGTATTGACTTTGCGATGAATAGTTTTTATGAAAAAGTCGCAGAGAAAATTCCAGGGGCTGATAGTCAGTCTTTATCTCTGATCGAAGGTGTTCATAAGCCTACTGGTGAGCGTTTCTATCGTCCTCAAGGGGCCAAAACACCTACTAATTTAGATGAGTTTCTGCCGGAATTACGGAAAAATTTCGCTCAAGAAATGTCTAGCCGTTTAGTGGAATGGCTGCCGGAACGGGTTACAGATGTCATTGTGACTGGTGGTGGTGGTGAATTTTTCTGGGCTGATTTTCAACCTTTACTCAAAGAAGCTAAACTGAAAGCACATTTAGCAGAGCCATGTCGTAAAGCTAATGCTTTGGGACAATATCTGTATGGAGAAGCCCAACTAGCTAATGCGGCAAATAAACCAATTAAGGCTTAACCCTGACCATGTTATGGGCGAAAAATACCTATAAATCGGTTACTTTTACTCAGGAAGCTGCGGATCAATCTTTGTTGACAACTGTTGAACAAGAGTTAGGTAAGCAGTTATACGAGAGTTTTAGTGACCTTTGTAAGCAAGCTCTCTGGAAGTTTTTGTCGAAATCTGATGCTGCTAGTTCAGAGGCTAATTCCTCTGAACTTGTGCAACAGTTGGCTGAATTGCAGCGTAAACTTGCCGAAGTGGAGCAAGGGAGAGTTTCTCCTGTTCCTGGCGGCGTTGAAAATGTTTCTTCTCAGTCTTTGTCTGAACTACAGAGAAAAGTAGTGCAACTAGAAACAAGGTTGATTTCTGTGGAGTCTCACCGAGGCGATCGCACTAATCAATCTCTCGATTTAGATCGCAAAATTGTCGAGTTGGAAAGCCGGTTAAAAGCTGCTGATTCTAGTCGTTTTGAACTACTAGAAAGTCAGTTAAAAAGCTTGACAGCAAAACTTGATCAACTTTTGCAAATTCATATTGATCGACAATTGGCTGGAGAAATTTCGCCATTACCAGTTAATCAGCCTACTATGAAAATTCAACCAGAACTAGAACCTCCTGCACCTGTGATTGAAGTTTCTGAGGATGCGATTAAACTTAGTAAACTTTTAGACAGTTTTTAGGTATTAATAAACTGGTACTTTTACTAGGGCGATCAATGGTTTTTACAGTGTAACTTTTCATTTAGGTTGGATTACAGGGTTTTTATTTGTAATGTCTCTGAAGCTATTTTGGCTTCGGAGACATTTGTTATTTATGATTTTTTTCAGATAATAAATAAGGTTTGCTAAATAGAATTAGAAGTTATAAATAATAAGTTTTGTTATAAATAATAAGGTTTTTAAGCTTTTTGCAGCTATGTACAAGATTATGATGTTTGTATTCTGAAAATTCTTGCATATATCTCCGAATCTCTTATTTTTTGTATGGTGCAACACATAAATTCTATATTTAGACTTATTCAAGCCCTATTTAAAACAAAAAATTACGAGCTATATAAAATAAACTAGCTGCTAAAATAGCAGAAATAGGAATAGTAATCAACCAAGCCTGAATAATATTTAATACTGTTTTAAAGCTGATTGTCATTGTCGGTAAATAATTTGGACTATTAATTATTGATAAATTATTATTCTCAGTTTTTTTAACGGCAAAAAATTGCATTATTCCAATCCCGACAACACTACCAACTAAAGCATGGGAAGTAGAAACGGGAAGACCAAAACGAGAAGCTAATAAAACAGTAGTAGCAGTAGCCAATTCTGCACAAAAACCACTACTAGGCTGAAGAGGAATTATATTTTCGCCGATAGTAGCAATAACTTTATAACCCCAAATAGATAAACCTGCTACAATACCAGTACCACCTAAAATTAAAATCCAGAAAGGAATCGAAAAATTATCATCGGGAATTGTACCAGTAAGGCGAATATAGGATATAACAGCTAAAGGAGCGATCGCATTTCCCACATCATTAGAACCGTGAGCAAAGGCAACAAAACAGGCACTCAGAACTTGAAAACGAGCTAATTGCTGCTCTATAATATTCGGAAAAGGAGCATAATTTTGGTGATTTTTATTTTCTAATTGCCGCCAACTAAATATAGTGAGAATAATAATTAAAATTCCTGCAATAGCCAAGGGTATATCTTGAGGCGGAATTTTCCACCCTAAATTATCATATATCCAGGTATTTATAGGTTTACTTAAAGTTGGTAAAACTAGCACTCCAAAAACGCCTAGCAAAATAAAACTCAGCCAAGGTATCCATTGATGTAACTGGGCAATATAATTATTTTGTTTAAGAATCCAAACTTGAATTTGGCTATAAAAACAAGCGGCTAGAATACCACTAAAAAAAGGTGTCAAAATCCAAGTTAAGGAAATAACACCCAAGGATGACCAGTCAACTCCCCCAGGACCGATCGCCAGCCAAGTAAAGCCAGCGATCGCGCCGACAATAGCATGGGAAGAAGAGACTGGCCAACCTTGGCTAGTGGCCAGTTGCATCCACAGTCCGCAGGCAAGCATCACAGATACCATACCTGTGATTAAAACTTGTGGCTGATTAAAAAACCAAGTTGGATGGACAATTTTTGTAGCCAGAGTCTCGACAACGGCACGACCAAATAAAACCGCACCGCTAAATTCCAAGACTCCGGCGATTAAAATTGCCTTTTTCAAACTAAGAGCCTTCGATCCTACCGAAGTCCCCATTGAGTTAGCGACATCATTAGCCCCTAAATTCCAGGCTACATAAAACGCTAACAAAACTGCAAGACTAGCGATGACCATTCCGGATCGGAGTTCCACAGGGATATGTAGCTACTGCTGAATCAGCTTTTTTCTGAGTAGGCTGATCATTAGTTTTTTGTTTTTGAGCTTGTGCCAATTGATACTCTATTTGGAGTTTATCTACCATTGCTGGCCGGCGATCGTAAAGCCGCTTCAGGGGTCGAGGCGGGCATTGATTCATTACATAAGCTGTAATAATCGGCAAAGCGATCGTACTGTCAGTGTAGCAAACGATGGTATCTGGTAAAGCTTCTGGTTCGACTTTGCCCCAGCTTACAGCTTCGCTAGGTACCGCACCAGATAACCCTCCCGTATCTGGGCGGGCGTCGGTAATCTGGACGAAATAATCATGGCCCCGTTCTTCCAGGCCAAGTACTTCATGTATTTGGGGTTGAGTTTGGAGTAAAAAGTTTTTCGGGCTTCCACCACCAATCATTATCGCGGCGCTTTGGCCTTCTACATTGGCCATGCCACTTTCACGGGCACAATAGGCGATCGCGGCTGTTTCATTAACATCGATCGCTGGATCTAAAACTAACTGAGATCCTTCCAACGCCAAAGCAGCCACATTCATCCCGATCGAACTATCTCCAGGAGACGAAGTATAGATCGGCACTCCACATTCATAAGCAGTAGACAGCAAGCAAGAATGCTTCACTCCTACTTGTTTTTCTAGTTGTCGGATATATTTACCCAACAAATTATGAAACTCTGCTGTTCCCATGCGTTTTTGGAAAGCCGGAGAGCGAAGTATCTTCCGAATAAAAGCATCCGTTTCCAGCAAGACATCATAATCAAAAATTATGTCGTAAATGCGAACATGACCTTCCTGGCGTAGTTTTACATCATCTACAAAGGGACTACTAGCATAGAGATTTAATCCCAAGCCGTAATGTATATCATGGTACAAATTAGCACCAGTGCTGATGATATAATCAACAAAACCGTTTCGTACTAATGGTGCCAACACTGAGACACCTAAACCAGTCGGTGTCATCGCACCTGCTAAACTAAGCCCTACAGTCACACCCTCGCGCATAACTTTTTGCGTTAGCAGGTGACACATTTCTCGTAAACGAGCCGAGTTGTACGCAGTAAAGTACCCATCAATCAAATCCACTACCCGAATTTCTGTAGGCATGGGGGCGGGTGTGATTTTGCGACTGAGCAATTTAGACATTCTTTAACTCCAAAACGCCTGAACAGCATAAAAAAGAATATAATTTACTGGTTTTTTGGTACTGGCTAGGTACCTTGACAGTCCCAACTTTAATTTTTATGGACTTTTTAAGAGATTTCCCTCTTAATATCCCTAATAATAGGGTTCTTGGGCGCAATCCTTTAGCCTTTTGAAAGGATTACTATCCTTGTCTTGCAACAAGCTCCTCAAGCGTTTTAGGATTTATCATCC
>CAWUOF010000346.1:0-5082 GCA_963923765.1 uncultured bacterium
CACCAAAGCTTCTTCAACTAGTAATAATTGTTGTTTTGAACTTTCTAATAAATGCCTAAGTCTCAATAATAAAATAACCGTTGGTTTTGATACTCCTTCCGTCAGCGTCACCCCACAACGGGCGGCGATCGGTTTTAGTTGATTTTCTGCTAAACTTTCCTCTAAAATATGACGTGCTAATCCTTCCACTAAGGGATGATTTCGCCCAATATATTCCACTTTTTCCGGTGGAGGAGAAGTAAAAGAAATCGATCGTGGTTGATTGCCTAAAATCGGTTGTAAACAAAAGGGAATATTTGCTAATTTCCAGCTTTTTTTCTGTTTACTTAAAGAACAACTTAACTTTTCACAAGCATTTTTAACAAACTCTTCCACATCTTTTTCACTACCTAAAATTAGGTCAGATTCGATTAATTCCTGTTGTACTTCTTCCGGTTTAATCGATCGTTGAGCAAAGCGAGTCAGGTTCAGTTTTTCCCTTTCTACGGCTTTATCCCAACTTTTGTGAACCTTTACCAAAGGAGAATCTTGATCATCCAATAAATCAAAAATGGTTAATTGTTTCGTTTCTGCCGCATGGTCAAATAAAGAATTAAAAACCGCCTCTTGAACGGTACTACTATCCATAGGAACAGGAACAGTAATTCCTAAAGATTTATGAATTTCTACTGCTTTACGAATTAAAACTTGTAAGACTGCTCCATCGATCGGGTTATCTTGACTATAAAGCAGAAAACACTTAACTTGTGGTGCTGTTTGTCCATAACGATCAATCCGTCCTTCCCGTTGTTCTAAACGATTAGGATTCCAGGGTAAATCATAGTGAATAGCAGCCGTAAAATGTTCTTGTAAATTAATTCCTTCACTTAAACAATCAGTAGCGACTAACACCCGTTCAGGAGCATTTTTAAGCTCATCTAAACGGATTTCTCGCTCATCTTCCGACTGTTCTCCAGTAATGGCAATTATCCGCAGATTATTTTTTTTATCTTCTAATTCCTTTAAGGCGTTAGCCACATATTTAGCAGTAGCAATATAACGACACCAAATAATCGGATTTAACCCATCTTGGAGTAAGGTTTTAACCAGAGTTTTAACCCGTTGTAATTTCCGGTCAGTTGTGCCTGAAATTTGTTCAGCTAGGGTAACAAATTCTCGTAATTTACGTTTTTGAGAGTCATCAAAGGTTTGTTTGCTTTTTTCAACGATCGTTGTCGGAGTGACATCTAAAATTTGTTCTTGTTCAGTCGGATCATAAATATAAGTAGCAGCTAATTCCTCATCCAAATCTTCAGGTGTTTCCTCTCCTCCACTATATTTTTGAGTTTGACGGCTTAAAGTGGCGATCGCCGCCGCCGGAGAAGACATAACACAGCGCAAAATTGCCAAAGCCGACCAATAACGTCCCCGTCGTTGAGCATGACTGAGGGGGGTTTCCGTTGCCGTTTTCACCAGTCTCCAAGCAAAATCATAAACCGCTGCAAATAATTGGCGATATTCTTTAGAAAGAGAGTAGGGTTCTTCTTGGGAAACTCTTTGAGGAAAAGGGGTTTTATTCCCTAACCATTGTTGAACATCAATGCGTCGTCGTTGGACAAAATGACGGGCTAATTCAATCCGTTGTTTTTCGTTTAATTTGTCTAGGCTCAATTGTCCAAATTCAGGATTCAGTAATCCTAATAAGGATAAAAAAGATGCTTCAATTCCACTATGAGGAGTCGCAGTTAGGAGAATTAAATGTTGATTGGATTTTTTAGCAACTTGTTGGACGAGTTGATGGCGTTGTTGTTGAGTGCTGCGTTCTCCACCCGCATGAGTACAGGTATGAGCTTCATCAACAATTACTAAATCGGGACAATGAACCAGAAAACTCGATCGATGGCGGTCAGATTTAACATAATCTAAACTAACAATAAGATGGGGATAATAACTAAAAATATGACTATCTCCAGACGGTAAATTTCGTTCTAATCTGGAAACCGTACCCGATCGGACAACAACTGCATCAATATGGAATTTCTGTTTTAATTCTCGTTGCCATTGGTCACACAATTGAGGAGGACATAAAACCGCGATCCGTTTTGCTTCTCCTCGGTCTAAGAGTTCTCGGATAATTAAACCGGCTTCAATAGTTTTGCCAATCCCCACATCATCAGCAATTAGTAATCGTACCGTTTCCAAGCGCAAAGCCATCAATAAAGGAACGAGTTGATAGGGTCGTGGACGCACCGATAAACGCCCTAAACAGCGAAACGGACCCGCCCCACTGCGGAGACTGAGGCGAGTTGCATCCATCAGCAGTTGGGCTGCCGTGTGGTTTTGAATCGTTTGCGGGTTGGGGGGGTCAAATTGGGCTGGTTCAATGGTTTCTAAGCCGAGGCGGGTGAAAATCCCACAGATTTGTTCTTCGTTACCACTGAGGGGACGCAACCGGACAACCTCAGCATTATCCGAAGGGAGTACCACCCATTGACGTTCTCGACAATTTACAATTGCGCCTGGTTTTACTGATTCACTCATCTAATTGTAGTAGTTTTTCTGGCATATTTTTCTATTATGGGGCTATTCTGGTTTTATCACGATTTCCTTATCAATAGATTTTCTTAACCTTTTTTTTGTAAAATTTTTTTTGTAAATATTTATAAGGTTTTTAATTTCAATCCACGACAAAATCAGGCTGTTAGATGTTGATTTTTCCTAATAGCCCAGTCATGGTCTAAATAGATATCGCTGCAAATTTCTAGTTTTATGCAAATTCAGTGATTTTGTAATAAAAGTTTATAATTGTTGTAGTTAAGGAAATATTTGGGGTATAAGATTATCGAAGTTTTGAAATATTTTAAAAGTTGGGTGGAGTGTCCAAAATTTGCTAATTAAAATATTTGATGTATAATAGACTTCTTGCGAAAGTACGAAAATCTGTCATTCTGAGCGACAGCGAAGAATCTCCAAGATACTTCGCTACACTGCGGCTCAGTATGACATATTATTTTCGCAAGAGGTCTAATAGATATCTCCAAGCATCTATAATCCATTCATAGCAAGAAAAGTAAGTAAGTAGCCCGAATGCAGAAAAATTTATAACTAGAACGATTTAATATGTATATTTGGCAAGTAGATTTTTATCGGCGTCCTTTAAAAGATAAAGCAGGACAAGTGCTATGGGAGTTATTAGTTTGTGATGCAAATGGCAGTTTAAATTATAGTGCTTTTTGTCCCCAGTCCCAAGCTAATGTAAATTGGTTAGTAGAAGAGTTGCAAAAAGTCGATCGAGGTAAATTACCGGATTTAATCCAAGTATTTCGATCGCCCGCATTAAGTTTAATTGAAACAGCCGCAAAAAATTTAAAAATTGCTGTAGAAGCAACTAGATATACTCCTGCACTTAAGCAATATTTACAACAAAGAGCAGCAGAATATATTTACTTAGAAACCTATACTGGTGAAGCTTATAATCCTTTAGCTATTGATAAACCGCCACCATTACCTTTACCAGAAAAATTATGGGGAGAAAATTGGCGATTTGCTACTATAAGTGCAGGAAATTTAATAGAAATTTTTGCCGAAAAACCCATACCTATTCGATCGATGCCAGAGTATTTATTACCCATTAATTTAGGTTTAGCATCTACTGTAGCAATTCCAGGAGTAATAATTTATGGGGGAAGACAAGCAATGCGACTGGCTCAATGGTTACAGGAAAACTCCCCAGTAACACTTAATTATATTACGGGAGAACCGGATGGATTAATATTAGAATCTAGTTTAGTCGATCGCTGGATTATAGCCACATTTACAGACAAAGAAGTATCAAAAGCAGCCCAGGTGTACGAGGACAGAAAAAAATTAACTAAAGGATTGCATTTTTTCCTCGTACAGCCTGATGATACTGGTATGACCTATAGCGGTTTTTGGCTGTTGGGTGAAGTTGGGTGAAGTCAGATAAATAAATTTATTCTACTACTCGAATTAATCCACTTTGTAAACCTTGAAAGATCTCGTTAATCAAATTTTGTTCTTTTTCATTGCAGGAATCTTGAATTAGCAATGTTTTCATCAGTAGAAGTTGATCTAGCCTAGTAATTTGGCGAAAAGCAAAAATCCGTTCTACTATTATTTCTACTGGAATTTGCGTTACACAAAATTGACTTTGCATAGTCTCTCACCAAATCTTAGTTATTTTTTTCCGAAATTGCTTATTTGTAATATCGTTTTTTTTTCCTAGATGATAAGTGATAGTAAACATAGATAAAATGTGAAAAATTTATACAATTTTAGTGAGAAAAATCATTGACAAATAATATTTTTTATACATAAAATATGGCATTTTTTCGGTAAAATACTTACGTACAATTACAAGATAAATATTATGGTTCAGGCAAAAATTGGTATTATTGGCGGTAGCGGTTTATATAAAATGGAAGCCCTTAAGGATGTCCAGGAAGTATATATTGATACTCCTTTTGGTTCCCCTTCTGATGCGATAATTGTGGGAAATTTGAACGGGACTACAGTGGCATTTTTGGCCCGTCATGGGCGTAATCATACGCTTTTGCCTTCGGAGTTGCCATTCCGAGCTAATATTTATGCAATGAAAAGTTTAGGGGTAGAGTATTTAATTTCTGCTTCAGCGGTGGGTTCCTTAAGAGAAGAGGTAAAACCTTTAGATCTGGTTGTTCCGGATCAATTTATCGATCGCACAAAAAATCGCATTTCTACTTTTTTTGGTGATGGTATTGTTGCTCATATTACTTTTGGCGATCCGATTTGTCATCAGTTAGCTGGGGTATTAGCAGATGCAATTGCTAGTTTAAATTTACCTGATGTTACTTTACATCGTGGCGGTACATATCTTTGTATGGAAGGACCTGCTTTTTCTACTAAAGCGGAATCAAATCTTTATCGTAGTTGGGGTGCAACTATTATCGGTATGACTAATTTACCTGAAGCTAAATTAGCTAAAGAAGCCGAGATAGCCTACGCAACTTTAGCTTTATCTACTGATTATGATTGCTGGCATCCTGACCATGATAATGTTACAGTAGATATGGTTATTGCTAATTTACAACGTAATGCGGTAAA
>CAWUOF010000347.1:0-5077 GCA_963923765.1 uncultured bacterium
CCTAGCCCCCTTATAGGCGATCGCCTCTCAATAAAATTACCAACTAATTCCCATCACCTTTTCACAAAATAACCAAGCCACAGCAAAATCAGTAGTTAATTCCGGATAAACTATCTCAGGACGTTTAATCACCAACAAAATCACACCTAATTCCTTCGCAACTAATCGTTTAATATCTTCCCCCCCAGCAATACCAGAAGCCTTAGTTATCACCACAGAAATTTGCCAATTACGCCATAAAGCCCTTTCCAAATCAGCCGAAATAGGGGGACGTATAGCCATAATGCGATCGGGAGTAAAACCAGCATTTACCGCCGCATCCAGGGCTATTAATGACGGCAAAATCCGTGCAAACAAAACCGCTTTCTCTTGCCAAACACGAAACTTATCCAAAAATCTATAACCCAAAGTTAACAGTACTCGCTCACCCTGCAAATAATTACCATTTACAATAGATGCAACACTATCAAACTCTATCACCTTTTCCCTACCACTATTACTTAAATCATAATTATCTAATCTTAAATTCTCATTCTCATAACTTAACTCCCGTCGTTCATAACGCAAATAAGGAATATTATATTTATCAGCAGAAAAAATGGCCAGTTGGGAAATAACCAAAGCAAAAGGATGGGAAGCATCTAAAATCGCCACAATTCCCCATACCTGTAAAAAAGCCTCTATACTATTAGCATCCAACTGACCAACCCAAACTTCCAAACTTGGTGCCACAGGATATATAGCCTTAGCTGTTGGAGTAGTTACAGAAATAATACAAGGCAACTTAGATTGAGCGATCGCCACTGCCAACTGCACACTTTCCGAAGTACCACCAATCAGCCATAAGCGTTTTATATCCGACATGAATTTAAACTTATCATCCCAGTTATTTATATGATTAACCCTTCAATGCCTTGGTAAAATTTTTGCGATAAGATTTATTAGCAATCACCAAAGCAGGCCATAACAGGGACAAATAAATGCGATTGGGCAGATTAGGACTAAAATTAGTGCGATGAAATCCATTCCAAAACTTCCAGACACCAACTACATAACCCACTATTAAAAGGAAAACAATTAACTTCATGGTCTATACCCGCATCTACTCAAACAATCAACATTTTTAATACTGAGCAAATACTCACCTACTATCAGTGTAGATTAACAAACTTAATATCTACCACTCTCACAAATAATTTATTATAGTTATCGCGAAAAAACCCCGATCGCCACCCCAATTGATGGCCAAAAAACACCCATCCCGTTTTTGGGCCGCTATTCACCCCCTAATTACCAAACATAGATATTTACCTATGCAAAAATTAATAAAATCAAAAAAACCTAATAAAAAATAATATAGTAAACTAAAACAATGAAAACATCACTTACCCCTGAAAAGGTGCTTGCTCGTTTTCCTTCCCCTTATATATTTATCAGACCCATAAAAAATAATCTTACTTATGAATAAAAAGTAAATTTTCCCTAAAATATAGATAATAAACACCAAAAAATAAACTAAACTATACCATAGTTTAACATAGTTAAATAAATATAAACATTACCCAAAAACAACACCTATTAGCATAACCAATTAGCATAACCATTGATTACCCTAAACATTTAAAAAACAATTACAAAAAAACACTTTTAACCCTCTCCAATTAAGGGTAACAAACAACCCCGGGAGCATCCCCTAAACAGTAAATAACTTAGTTACGCTAACTTAGCCCCTGACAAACCATAAATCAAAATTATAGATATTTACTTTCATCAAAATACTGTTTTTTAGCAATTACCAAAGATGCACCCCACAACACCAAAATTATTATTAATTACAAAGCCAGAATAAAGTGCAAACAGGCAAGGAGGAATTATGCGAGCAGTATTAATGGCAGGTGGATCCGGCACCAGACTCAGACCCCTAACCAGCGATCTACCTAAACCAATGGTACCGATTTTAAATCGACCCATTGCCGAACACATAATTAACCTGCTCAAACAGCATAATATCACCGAAATAATAGCCACATTGCACTACTTACCAGATGTCATGCGAGATTACTTTCAAGATGGCAATGATTTTGGCGTACAAGTAACCTATGCCGTCGAAGAAGATCAACCACTAGGCACAGCAGGGTCAGTAAAAAACATAGCCGAACTACTAGATCACACCTTCCTAGTCATTAGTGGAGACAGCATCACAGACTTTGACTTAACCGCCGCGATCGAATTTCACAAACAAAAAAAATCAAAAGCAACACTAATTTTAACCCATGTTCCTAATCCCATAGAATTTGGCGTAGTCATTACCGATAAACACGGAAGAATACAAAGATTTTTAGAAAAACCATCCAGCAGCGAAATCTTTTCCGATACCGTCAACACCGGAACTTACATATTAGAACCAGAAGTTTTAGAATATCTACCAGCTAACATAGAATCTGACTTTTCCAAAGACTTATTCCCCTTACTCCTCAACAAAAGAGAACCAATGTATGGCTACATAGCAGATGGTTACTGGTGCGATGTCGGGCACCTAGACGCCTATCGCGAAGCACAATATGACGCTTTAGCCAGAAAAGTAAACCTAGAAATAGCTTACAAACAAAGAGCATCCGGTTTATGGATCGGACAAAACACCTACATAGACAATACAGCAGAAATAGAAACCCCAGCCCTCATAGGTAGCAACTGCCGCATCGGTCCCCGCGTCAAAATCGAAGCCGGTACAGTTATTGGAGATAACGTCACCATCGGAGCAGATGCAGATCTAAAACGCCCGATAATTTGGAATGGAGCTATCATTGGCGAAGAAGCAAATCTAAGAGCCTGTGTCATTTGTCGCGGCACAAGAGTCGATCGACGCGCCCATGTATTAGAAGGCGCCGTAGTCGGCAGCCTCTCCACAGTAGGAGAAGAAGCACAAATCAGCCCCAGCGTCCGAGTCTGGCCCAGCAAAGAAATAGAATCAGGAGCAATACTCAACATCAACCTAATTTGGGGACACACCGCCCACCGCAACCTATTTGGCCAAAGAGGAGTAAGCGGGTTAGCAAATATTGATATCACCCCAGAATTTGCCGTAAAACTAGGCGCAGCTTACGGTTCCACTTTAAAACCAGGTTCCCAAGTAGCCATTTCACGCGATCAAAGAGCCATTTCTCGCATGGTCTCCCGCTCCCTAGTAGCAGGATTAATGTCAGTAGGTATCCATGTCCAAAACTTAGAAACCACATCAATACCCGTCGCCCGTAATATCGTCCCCACCCTCTTAGTCTCCGGCGGCATTCATGTCCGCGTCCACCCCGATCGACCCGACTACATACTAATCGAATTTTTCGACAACAAAGGAATTAACATCACCAAAGCCCGCGAGAAAAAAATCGAAGGCGCCTATTTCAAAGAAGACATTCGCCGTGCCCAAATACACGAAATAGGCAATATGTCTTATCCCAGTCAAATACTAGATATCTACACCCATGCCTTTGAAAGACACCTAAACGTTGAAGCAATTCGTCACAGTGGCTCAAAAGTCGTTATCGACTACGTTTATGCTGTCTCAGGCGCCATCCTCCCCCAACTATTAGCCAAATTTGGCTGCGATGCCGTAGTCCTAAACGCCAGCTTAAACCAAAACGCTCCCTCCTCCGCCGAAAGAGAAGGTCTCCTCATGCAATTAGGTCATGTTGTGGAAGCATTAAAAGCCAACTTCGGCGTGCAAGTCTCAGCCAATGGCGAACAATTAATTTTAGTAGATGAAGCCGGCATCTCAATACGCGGCGAAATGTTAACAGCCTTAATGGTAAATATCATCTTAACATCTCACCCACGCGGCACAGTTGTAGTACCAGTACATACCTCCAGCGCCGTAGAATTAATCGCCCGTCGCCACGATGCCAAAGTCATCCGCACCAAAGCTAATCCCACTGCTTTAATGGAAGCTTGCCATACTAATCCTAATGTAGTTTTAGGCGGTAGCGGCGAAATGGGATTTATTTTACCCCAATTACACCCCGGCTTTGATGCCATGTTTTGCATTGCCAAAATAATTGAAATGCTAACAATCCAAGAACGATCTTTAGCACAAATTCGCATTGAATTACCCCGCGTTTCCCATCGCACTTATACAGTCCGCTGTCCCTGGAATATCAAAGGATCATTAATGCGCCATCTCGTAGAAATTCATTCCGCCGATCACCTAGAACTAATTGATGGAGTTAAAATTTTTATCAATACCCCCGATAACTGGGTTTTAATCTTACCAGATGCCGGAGAACCCCTAGTACATATTTTCGCCAATGGAGACGATCGCGAAACAGTAGATGAAATCCTCAAAGAATATCGCAGCCGCGTCCAAGAATTTGTCGATTTAGAACAAGGCATGGAAGAAATTAAAGCCTCTTCCTTCAGTTAAAAATTAATAAATATATATTTCCACTAATAACAGAGGAACCAACAACAGAAAACAAAAACCAAAAAACCAACCCCTTAATCAGAACTTATTAGCATTTTAATTATTGAAAAATTTGCACAATAACCTTCAATAAAAATTATAATAATGGTTGAATAATTAACCATTAATAATTAAAATACTTGAATAATTGCTGATGAATTTTTTACAATAGAATTACCTAACAAATAGGAGATATTTATGAATAGTTGCATTTTAATGGCTCAAATTATCCAAGAACCACAACTACGCTACACCAGCGACACCCAAACACCCATAACAGAAATGCTAGTAGAATTTGATGGCTTAGGACCAGAAGATCCCCCCTCCACACTAAAAGTAATTGGATGGGGTGAGTTAGCCCAGAAAATTCAACAAAACTATCACACAGGCGATCGCGTTATCATAGAAGGTCGTCTCAACATGAATACCATCGATCGACAAGAAGGATTTAAAGAAAAACGCGCAGAACTAGTTGCCGGAAAAATTTACAACCTCAACGGCGACGTTATTACCTCCACCCCCCCCAACACCGATACATCCTCACCTCAACCCCCCACATCCACACCAAAAAGTAATGTAGTTCCCCTAGAAAGACGTAATCCTACCCCATCAACAACACCTACC
>CAWUOF010000348.1:0-5066 GCA_963923765.1 uncultured bacterium
ATGGTATAATCTCCTACCTATTTAAACTGCTAATTTAAGTAGTAGGATGCGTCAGGCAGACAAATTAACAACAATTGGGAAAAATTGCTATTAATCACATCGGAGACACATAAAAGTTTTATGCTAACGATCGCTACTACTATAATAGATATCTTTCCCTAGAAATGTAACAGGGAACACAGGAAAAACTGGATAATACAAAAATTGCTGTGGTTTGGTGTTGCACATATCGAATTATTATTGTAGATGCCAGAATTAATTTATTTTTCCAGCTTTACAACCGAACCATTTTTATTAGTACGATAAGCCCAAACTTGCTGAGGTTGCTTTTTATTAGCTACAGTTATATGCCAACCTTTAATTAAAGATTGAGTACACATCATTCCTGGTTCTGCTAAACCTAAACAACCATCTGGCCAAGTTTTTTCTTGGGTCTCAGAAACGCGCAAATTAGCTCGTGATACACCAAATTTTTTGGTAATATTTTGCAAAACAGCATTGATCGCTTTTTGGCGATAACTATTAGGTATAGTCCCTTGATTTTGACTAATTAATTCACCTGTTACTAACGCTGTTGTATTGTTAAATGCCACAGGTTTAGTGTGTGCATTAGCAGTATGAATCAACTTAGGATGTGCTTCAAAAGCCAGAATGCCAGTTAGCATCAATGCTAAAACTAGGGGGCGCGGTTGTTGGGGCGATCGACTTTGGCTAGTATCTTTTTTCATAAATAACTCCTCACGTTACTAATGTTAGGGGGCTAATTTAGATAGGTTCCCATTTTTGGGCAATTTATGGTCTGGTTAATGTGGGCGATCGCCCTAATAACTACTGAAATAGACTTATAAACTTAGTGAGTTAGTTCCCTATTTCCAGGATAATTTTTTGTTTATGATCTATTTTCACAGTTATCTGTGCCAATTAATCCCTCTTTTAAGAGCCTCATCAGATTGACAGACTATTTCGGAAAAATTCTGAGGATTTTTCTATTTTTATCCGAAAAAATTTATTTAGCCATATTTCTATATATTTTTATAAGCTTGGTAAATACTTTAGTAATTTTGTAGTCTAGTTAACTAATTACTATTTTTTCCGAAAAAATCATAATAATTTTTTTCCAGACAGTTAACTCAGGAAACATAAATTCTCGCATATATATCTAATAAGTAGCAAAATTAGCAATTTCCATGCTAATAATATTGCCAATTAGGTGTTATGAGTTTTCTCCAAAATGTTTAAAAATTCCATAAAGTGGCCAAAATTTACTTGGTTAGTCACTTTCAGTATGGCATTAACAGTTATCCTAAATTTAGGATTAACCAACTTAATATTACCAGCATCGGCTCAATATCGATTTTCTGATGTAAATAACCATTGGGCGAAACCTTGTATTGAAGAATTAGGAAAACGTAGAATACTTAATGGTTATCGAGATGGTACTTTTCGCCCTGATGCATCAGTAACTCGTGCCGAATTTGCTGCGATCGTTGATACTGCTTTTCCCAAAGCCAAACTGGTGCGTAAGCCTATCAAATTTGTTGATGTACCCACCAATTTTTGGGCGGCACAGGTAATTAACAATGCCTATGCTAAAGGATTTGTTAACGGTTTCAAAGGTACCCTTTTTCAGCCTGATAAAAATATCTCGAGGGTAGATGTTTTAGTTGGTTTAGCTACTGGTTTACAATATATACCTAATCAACCCATTTCACCTATATTAGATAAATTTATTGATGCAGAAGATATTCCTCACTATGGGCGTAATTCTGTTGCTGCGGCTACAGATAAACAGTTAGTTGTTAATTATCCTGATGTCAAAAAAATACAACCAAATAAAGCCGCTAATCGAGGAGAAATAGCTGCTTCTTTGTGTCAAGCTTTAGATTTATCCGACTTGGTGCCTTCCGAATATATTGCTAATTTTAAAAGTAAGCAATTACCTTATAAAAATTCGGAAATTAGAGGAGTTTGGCTAACTAATATAGATAGTAATGTATTATTTTCTACCCAGGGAGTTACTAAGGCGATCGAACGTCTTGCCCAACTGAATTTTAATACTATTTATCCCGTTGTTTGGAATTGGGGTTATACACTTTATCCCAGTAAAGTAGCAGAAAAAGCTATTGGCACCAGTGTACGTCTGGTGACGCCAATAGATGAAAAACTCGATCCAAATTTAGGCACTAAAGGACGAGATATGCTGCAAGAAATGGTAAAGGAAGGACATAAAAAAGGAATGGCGGTTATTCCTTGGTTTGAGTTTGGTTTTATGACTGCTGCGGATTCAGAATTAGCTAAACTTCATCCAGAGTGGTTAACTAATCGTCGTGATGGTAGTAAAAGTTGGATGGAAGGTATTCACGAAAGAGTTTGGCTAAATCCTTTTCATCCAGAAGTACAGCAGTTTATTCTGGATTTAATTACGGAAATAGTTAGTAAATATGATGTAGATGGCATTCAATTTGATGATCATTTTGGTTTACCTGCTGAGTTTGGTTATGATGCTTATACGGTGGGAATGTATCAAAAAGAAATTAAACAGATGCCCTCAGATAATTTTCAAGATACTTTTTGGGTCAGGTGGCGATCGGATAAACTTAACCAGTTTATGGAGCGAGTTTTCCAAACTATAAAAGCTCGGAATAATAAATGTATTATTTCTCTATCTCCTAACCCATTACACCATGCTTTACCATCTTCTTTACAAGATTGGTTTACTTGGGAGAGAAAGGGTTTTATTGAAGAATTAATTTTACAGGTATATCGCAATGATTTACCTCGATTTATTACTGAATTAGAACGAGAAGAAGTTAAACTTGCTAATAGTCATATACCTGTAGGTATTGGCATTATTACTGGTTTAAAAGGTCGTGCTATTCCCCTAACTCAAATTCAAGCACAAGTACAAGCTGTACGAGAAAGAAAATTTGCTGGAGTTTCTTTCTTTTTCTATGAAAGTTTATCAAATTGGGCAACAGAAACACCACGCGATCGAGAGGCTGGTTTTAAAACCTTATTCCCCACACCAATTCCTCGATCGAGTTTAGTTACAGACTCGTAGAGGGCATTGGAAATTGGGAATTAGGCATTAGACATTGAGCAAGGGAGCAGGGTTAAGGCTGTTTCATGCTAATAAAACTGGAAGCAGCCAAAACCTTTCACAGAGGTATTTTCGACCAAGAGTAATTGATGAAAAACCCAAAATTCTCCATTTATGGCTATAGTTGATAATATCGAAAAATTGGTAGTCAGTCCAAATTGATTAGAGCCAAATTTATCTGGTTGAAAAAGCACATCTCCGTCATTTATTTTCTATTCCCCAATGTTCATGAATTGTTTAACTTTCAGCCTTAGCATGAAACGGCCCTGCGTGAAAGGGAGGCATTAATAATTATCTTGGGCATTGATGACTTTCTCCATCTAGTAATACTAGCGATCGCTCTCCTACTAAAGTGATAATTCCATTAGCACTACCAACTTCAAATTTTTTGAAATCCGCAGTAAAAAGCTCTTGAATTGCCTGGGGATGACTAATTATTACAAAAGGTGGCTGATATCCCCATCGGGCTGTAAAACAATCACCATACATTTCTGCCGATTTTTCTAGGTATTTTAATGGATCGGCTATCCACTGAATCACCTGTATAAATGGCGATGCTGTTGGGCCTTTAGGTAATTGCATGGCTGATTTTTTCCCGATATTTTGGACTGACTTAGTATTTATTATAAATGATAAAATTGTTTTAGAGTAAAATTAGGTTATTAGCCAAAATTATTATTTATCTTTAGTAATAAATACCTTGATTTTTACCAGGGATAATGGAACCTTTAAACTGGTTAATTAGTCAAAAGTAATATATTTATATACCCCTAATAGACTTTTTCCGAAATGCGAAAAATTACCAATTTTTGCAAATAAATCATCCATGCCTACTGCTGTTTCCTTTTCTTCTTTTTGGCCAGATATGTAATTTACTATCATGCACAAATATTAATTGGTTAAATTATGGAATTTTGAGGGAAATAACATGAATGCCAAAATTTTAGCTGCCACAGCATTAATGCTTATTTTAGGAGTAGAAACTCCCGTTAAAGCAGAAAGAGTCTGTTCTGTTTACAATGGTCAATATACCTGTCAAGAAGATTCAGATTATAATCAAAATGATAGGTATTATCGAGGCGATCGCCGCTACGATAATTACAATAATCGTCGTTATGACCGGAATTCTGATTACTACGATAATCGTCGCCAAGAATTAGATGATAAATACGATAAAGTTATCGATATTTATCGAGATATGCTGGGACGTAAACCTAGCGATCGAGGTGTCTTGAGATATTATGCCCGACGTTTAAATTCTGGGTGGTCGATCCAAGATGTTCGCCGCGATATTGCTAATAGTCACGAAGTACAACAAGCAATCAATCAAATTTATCTCCAAGAACTTGGACGCCATGCGGATCTGGGTGGTATGCGTTCCTATACTCGTCGTTTAGAAGAGGGTTCATCTCTTAATAAAATTCGTCGAGATATCAGAAATAGTTCTGAAGCTAGGTCAAGAAGAATTCGCTAAATTTATACTGACCTCGATGATATATTGGCAATAATTCCAGTGTTTATTGTTCCAAGAGTTCCTGGGAACATTTTACTTGATTATCTTGCCATAGATAATTGAGTTAATAATTCTCTGGATTTCCTAGCGTCAGTTGTCAATAGGCGATCGCTGTCTGGGAATTAATAAAAGAAATGCTGACCAATTATGTTAATAATTGATGATTTTTTCTGATTATTCCCAATCGCGATCGCCATTATTTTATCAACAGTTATGGTTTATTTTCCTGTAACCAATTAGTTAAATCTGTTACTGCCGTAAAATCTAATAACGCCTCCCCTAAATTTTCTAATTCTTCCACAGATAAAGCCTGTATTTTCTCTTGTATTTCCGGTGCGATCGTTCCAACTCGTCGAGTTAACAGACGAGTAATAACAGACAGCGCCTCCCGTTGTAGACCTTGTTGAATTCCTTGTTGAATTCCTTGTTGAATTCCTTGTTGAATTCCTTGTT
>CAWUOF010000349.1:0-5052 GCA_963923765.1 uncultured bacterium
GAATCTATCCATTGTAAAATTTCCTCCTGTTTCATATCAACAAAAATTAACAATAATTGATTTATTTGAGTAATATATTTAATTGATTCTCGTTTAAAAAAGTTTTCATAAATACTATCTTTAATTGCTAGATAAATTTGATATGCTGGTGCAGTAAGATTGATTAAGTTTCGATATAAAATATATTGTCCTAGTGCTAATTCAAAATCACTCATTGGCGAGGGACTTAAAAAGCTTTTAATTTCGACAACAATTTTACGTCCATTTTGTTCAGCAACAATTGGTTTTTCCCCTGCTAAATCAGCAAATAATTCAGCATCTTTGTATTTAATTTTATAAGGATCGGCTGTAATCGTCCAACCATCCTTAATTAAAGCAGTTTTAACCGCTTTATGGTAAATATCGCCATTTCCCTCCTGGTAATTTTGATTAATATTAAGCCACAGCAAATTCAGTAAATTTACGAGTTTCAGGATCATGAAAAGCTAACACAATATCAGATTTTGGCACACCTTCCCTTAATAATTCCGTAGCAATACCTTCCTCTGTCCAATCTTCTTCAATATAAATTTTCTCATTTTTAATGCGAATATAAACAGTAATTGCTTTAATTCTTTTTCGTTCATTCCAACCCACATCAAACCAGAGATATTGATCTCTTTCCTCATCAAAAGATAATACAGTATCAACCCCTGAAATATTAGGAGTTTGACTAGCTATTTGCTCATATTCTGTTAAGATTTTTTTGACAATTGAACGATAATGATTTAATTTATCCATTTGACAATTTCCTCCTTAGTAATATCAATGATAATCAAGAAAATTTGGTATTGTTCTATAACAAGTTTAATTCCTTTTTGCTGAAAAAAAGTTTCATAAATCTCTTGTTCAATTGCTAGATAAAGCTGGTAATTAGGATGAATTTCAGCTAATAATGTTCGATATAAAATATATTGTCCTAAAGCACATTGAAACTCATGGACGGGAGAAATATTGAGAAAACTTTTAATTTCAACTATGATATTAGTATCATCTTTTTGTGCTGAAAATAGCTTTTTCCCTGCTAAATCAGCAAACAATTTTAACCCCTCATATCTAATAGTATAAGGGTCACGAACTATCTCCCAACCGTCTTTTATTAGAGCATTTTTAAATCCTTCATGGTAAGTATCTTTTGCTGGCATTGTCCTCCTTATAATTGTAATATAATTGTAATTGATTGAGGTGAGTTTTTTAAGACCCTCCCCAATAATTTATATTAATAAACCAAAACCTCGTCAAGCGTAGGCATTTTATCCACAGGAATTATACAGGGAACATCCGGGCATTTCTGGCACTAGTAACAGCAAATATACCATGAAACAGCCCTGCCCTGCCTCTTTTTCCCTAACCTATTTGCGAGGAATTTGTATAGTTTTCCATTGCCTCTAAAAGCACAGTAATTTGTTTAGAAATATCAGCAAGATTATCTAATTCTTTATAGGCGATCGCCTCTTGACCATCTTTTTTTAGCTTAACAATCTTATTTACAGTAGAATGCATCAACTTATGGATTTTTTCTAATTCCTGCATTTCTAAAATTTTGCCATATTTAAACATTCCCTCTGTATATATCCACTTACCCAAATCACAACTTTGAGGGGAAACTAACTCAGATTCATCTAAATTAATTTTTCCCTCCATATATTGTTGTAATTTTTGATTCCACAGCCAATGTTTAATTCTTGCTAGTGCAAAATCTACAGCCATTGTCCAAATACCTACTTTTTGCAATTAAAAAACAATTAGCTAAACAATTTATTACTCAAAAAAAACCAGGTGAAATTGAACAATAGCCATTACTACCCAGTTAAAATCTCTCCCGCAATACTTGATTAATTAACTGCATAGCATTAAGTTTTTGCTGATATTGTAAACAAAGTTCTTGAAAATTTACCACCATATCATTTAATGCTGGCATATCAATTAAAAAGGCATCGTGACCATGAGGAGAATGCAACCACACAAAAGAAGCATTAGGAATTAAATCTGCTAATTCTTGTTGTTCCTTGGGGGGATAAAGCACATCAGAATTAATCGAAACTATTAGGGTTGGTATTTTAATACTTTGTAGCACTGCTTCATAACTACCTCTACCGCGCCCTAAATCATGGGTATCCATTGCTTTAGTCAAGGTAATATAACTATTAGTATCAAATCGATTGACTAATTTTGCCCCTTGATGCTGCATATAATGGATGATGGAAAATTTACCATCATCTGTTAATTCTCGACCAAATTTCTTTTCAAAACTTGACCAACTGCGATAAGTACTCATTGCCATCATGCGTGCTGCTGCTAAACCAGCCGCCGGAGGGCGATCGATAGTATAATAACCATTACGCCAATTAGGGTCGGCATAAATAGCTTGTCGTTGAGCTTCACTTAAGCCAATACACCAAGCCGAATGGCGTCCGGAGGCGGCAATTACAGCGATAGATTGGACTAATTCTGGATATAATACAGCCCATTCTAGTACTTGCATTCCTCCCAAGGAACCGCCTATCACCATTTTTAATTTTTTTATACCAAGATTTTGTACTAATAACCCCTGTACCCGCACCATATCACGAATAGTAATTAGGGGAAAATCTGGTCCATAAGGGCAACCAGTGGCAGGATTCACCGAAATTGGGCCTGTAGTCCCATAACAACTACCCAACACATTACTACATACAATAAAATCTTTTTCTGGATCTAAAGCTTTACCGGCACCAAATAAAGGTTCCCACCAGTGATCAGCATCCGCCCAGCCTGTGAGGGCATGACAAATAATTACGCCGTTATCTCCATCGGGGTTTAAACGTCCCCAAGTGCGATAACCAACTTGCACATTACGCAGGCAATGTCCCGACTCTAATAAAACTGGTTCGGGAATTTCATAAAATTGAGTTTTGTTTGACACAAACCATTGGTAATTCATTATATATTGGCGCGACAATAACTCTTAAATTTAGTGAAATTTACTGAGAAATGCCGCGCCCTCCTAATAACAACAAGAAAAAAATCGGTCAGATAAATTAAATGTTATTTGTCTGATTCGATTTTACTAAACGCTTGCTCAAAATCGGCTTTAATATCATCAATATGTTCTAAGCCGACGGAAACTCGAATCATGTCGGGAGTTACCCCGGCGGAAAGTTGCTCTTCTGCACTTAATTGCTGGTGAGTAGTGGAATTGGGATGAATTACCAGCGTTTTTGCATCTCCAACATTGGCTAAATGGCTGGCTAGTTTGACGTTATTAATAAATTGCATTCCCGCTTCTCTACCACCTTTGATATCGAAGTTTAAAACACAACCAAAACCATTTTGGAGATATTTTTCGGCTCGATCGCGATAGGGATGTTGTTTTAATCCAGGATAATTTACTTTTGCTACTTGCTTGTGTTTAGATAACCATTTTGCTAGTGCTAAGGCATTATCGGCATGACGTTGCACTCGCAAAGACAGGGTTTCTAAACCTTGCAATAACAGGAAGGCATTAAATGGACTTAGGCATGGTCCCATGTCTCGCAATCCTTCTACTCGCGCACGAATAATAAAGGCAATATTACCAAAAACTTCGTGGAAATTTAAACCATGATAACCAGGGGAAGGTTCCGTGAAGATGGGAAATTTTCCGTTACCCCAGTTAAATTTACCGGAATCAACTATTATTCCACCAATTGAGGTACCATGACCGCCAATCCATTTGGTCGCTGATTGTACTACTATATCTGCACCATGTTCGATCGGACGACACAGATATCCGCAACACCCAAAAGTGTTATCTACTATTAAGGGAATACCGTTTTCGTGGGCTATTTCCGCTAAGGCTGTAAAATCGGGAATATTAAATTGAGGATTACCGATCGTCTCTACATACAATGCCTTAGTTTTTTCATCGATCGCTTTCCGAAAATCTTTAGGATTATCTCCATCTACAAATTTAACGTTTATTCCCAGTCTTGGAAATGCTACTTTAAATTGATTATAGGTACCACCATACAAAAAACTGGTAGAAACTATATTATCTCCAGCTTCACAGATTGTACTTATGGCTAAAAACTGCGCCGCCTGACCACTTGATGTCGCTAACGCTGCTACCCCTCCTTCTAATGCTGCTACTCTTTGCTCAAAAACATCAGTTGTTGGGTTCATAATTCGGGTATAAATATTCCCGAATTCTTGTAAAGCAAACAAACGAGCTCCATGATCTGCATCGTTAAACAAATATGAAGTTGTTTGATATATTGGAACTGCACGGGCATTACTGCCGGGGGCTGGTTGTTGCCCAGCATGAATTTGTAAGGTTTCAAACCGATAGTTTTCTGCTTCTGCTTTTGACATTCAAACTTCCTCAACTTATTGTTACCAAAGATTTTACGATGTTTGATTTTCCGGTTTTTTGACTAATTCCCGCAATTGCAGGCTGAGTTTTCGGGAAATATTATACATCTAAATCTCTATCAAATAACCGTAGATTCTAAATAAAGGGGTATGTTTACAAAATTTTAGAATCGAGAACGGTAAATTTAGGTGACTGGGGCGGATACTCGCTAGTTGAAAATCCAGATAAAACCTATAGAAGTTAGTTCTTTTGCTGTTAACCATTAAATAACAAAATTTTTATCTCCTGAACATTTCACAGATTTTCTTAATATAAAATGCTAGTATTATTATACGTAATTATTAATAAAAAGATATAAATTTTTATAAATTTTTTTAGATAAAACCTCTGGCAAAAGAGGAAACACAGGTAACATTAAACTGGTAAAAAGAATTTCCTGGTTTAAGTTTATTGTATTAATGTTTTTAGTTAAGTATTTTTGATATTCTCAGTAATTTTACTATGTTTTCAGGTAAGGTTTATTGAGTATTGAGGGCAAATTTTGCAAAGAATTGTTAAGGAAATAGTGATTAGTGGTAGGAATAGATGGGACAATAGCAATTATTAAATTAATAGCAAAGTTTTGATATAGTCGAGATATATATGATATTTTTACCTAAAGATATGATATTTATGGCCCG
>CAWUOF010000350.1:0-5050 GCA_963923765.1 uncultured bacterium
GAGATGTAGAGAGGTCTCGTGGGCTCGGAGATGTGTATAAGAGACAGGCAATAGTTAGCGGCGCAATACGTGAGGAAATAGAAATGATTTTAAATCGTATTGGCATCGCTGAATATTTTTCTTTAATTGTTGCTGGAGATGAAGTAAGTATTAGTAAACCCGATCCAGAAGGTTATCTGTTAGCTGTAGAAAGGTTAAAACAACAATATCCGGAATTAAATCTCCAGGCTTCTGAATGTTTGGTAATAGAAGATAGTTTAGCTGGTATAGAAGCAGGAAAAAGGGCTGGTATTCCTGTTGTGGGAGTCGCCCATAGTTATCCTTTTCATATACTCCAACGTCGTGCTAATTGGGTGATAGATTATTTGTCAGATTTAGATTTAGATAGAGTTCAAGAAATTTATATGAAAAAATCAGATAATCAAAAATCTCCGGTTAGTTAATTTCAATGGCGATCGCTGTTAATTTTTATAATGGGCGGGCGATCGCTGATTATTTTTTCTCATCAAAAAATATTAAGATTTGTAAAAAATTGACCCGATAATTTTTCTCTAAAGCCGATCGACCTAAAACCCATAAATTTTTTTGCGTTAAACATACCTAATAAAAAATTTTAATATTTCCTGGAAAACCCTCATATTTCAAGACCTTATATAGATAAATTCACAAAATATATATAGTATTGACAAAATAAAAGCCTAGATTTTTATCAATGATTTGGGTCAAAATCTCACAAGGGGCAGTATAAATATATTTTCCTGAACACTAGCAAAAAAGCAAAAATAAGTGTTAATATAAATAACTGTTTGTGGAAGTTGAGGCTATGGGAAAAAAATAAATACATCAGCCCAACTATAAACAACCAAACCACAAACTATAAATCTGGGGAATTAGCTCAGTTGGTAGAGCGCTGCGATCGCACCGCAGAGGCCAGGGATTCGAGTTCCCTATTCTCCATTGTACTTAATTTCTGGTAAAATAAAGCTTTTCAGCTTTTACCTAAATTATTTAATTTCCATATTCCCTTATAATTTCCTTAGCTATAATTTTATTATCATTAGAGAAAACTAATAATGAATAAGCTTAATAATTATATCGCGGTATTATACATAAATAAATATCTGAGCAAAATTAATTATATATAACCCCCTACTAAATAGATAATTAACTCTTGATGGTATTTAAATATTGTTTGGCACTCAGTTGATTTACTAAAATATTATGATAAAATTGAAAAAAAATAATTTAGTTTAGGGGTCTGCTGAAGAATTTTTCAAGGCCCTTTCTTGTTTACCACATTCTGGCTACACTTCCTAAACTGTATAGCTTTTACCTCCTTTTTCCCTTATAAGTTTGTCAATAAATTGTCAAACTTATGACCAAAACGTTTAATTTAACTTTTTGATTAGCTGATGTCCGTTTGGAAAAAAATATTTTCCCCCCCGATACACCCCAGATTGTATGTTATGAGGAGAAGTGATATAAACTATATTACCAACTTAGATAGTCTAAGGGACGGATACATTACCCCGAAATATCCGTCCCTTTTTGTTTTTGTAGCTATAGCTAATTTTAATTATTTATAAAATTTGATGCCAGGGTTTTGCATTTTAAATTTTAAATGCCGGGATTTTAGATAATTAACTCTATAAAAATTAATGGAAACAGGTTTTAGTTTTAATATATTTAGGTACCCAACCATCTACAGAACTAAAATATCTTAATGCTTTCATTTCTAGTAAGCCAGTTAAACAAAACCAATGCTTGACACCAGCAGGTATTTTGATATATTCCCCAGCCTGCACAATAATTTGTGCTTGTCTACCATCGGGTAAAACCAAACTAAAAATACCTTCTCCAGAAATTATATAAAGTGCTTCCGCGTCTTTATGGGTATGGTAGCGATCGCACTGACTAACAATATTATAAAGATTTGGCGAACCTGGATGTAATACCATTAATTCTTGCCATTTATAACCCCCTGTGCGCTTAAATTCTTGAAATTGATTATTAAATACATTTAATATTTGATTTTTCTCTTTTTCGGTAAAAGTATCCCTAGCTAATAATGCTTGGACAAAAAGATTTTGAACAATGGGCCGATATTGAATCTGTACTTTTAGGGGAGCTAGGGCCAATGCTATATCATTTAACCGAGTATAAATACTGCTGTTTTCTAGTCGGAGGATAGCCATATAACCTGAAATTTTTTTGCTGCAACCGTATCCTATCAGACATTTCTGAAAATAGCAACAAATTCCGATAAAAAAACCGTAGATTCACAAAAAAATTTTGGGTCCTTATATTTCAGCGAAAAAAAGCCCAAAAACCTATAAATATTACTTTATAATCCAATAGTAATTAATGCGATAAAAAAGCGATCGCCTCTGCAACTCCCCAAAAACCGATCGCTTTACTAAAACTAAATAAATATCTTATCAAGTCATAAAAGTTGCATTTAATTGGTTTATTTTAACTTTATCTGCCAAAAAATAAGATTACCGAAATTAATTTCACGATGTTTTACAATAGATTCTCAATTAAAGCAGTCATTTTTGATAAAATAAACATGACAATTATAGCCAACAATATTTCTAGGCTAAAAATTTATGCTAAACCATGAAAAACTACTGTCATAAAATCTAAATTTAAAGTTTCTATTGTATCGCTAGGTGAATGATAATAAGGATTTCGTAAATTAGCAGTATCAGTTACCATTAATGCTTTATAACCATTATCCCAGCAGCATGATTGCTGCGTCTAGTATCAGGAACTATAACAACCCGATTTGGTACCGGCAACCATTCACAAGGGGTTCCCTGGTTACGAATTTTACCACTAAGACAAATTAAATCAGCAATTGCTGTTAAATTACCAATTAAGGCGATAAAAACCTTGATTTGGATAAAAAATATTCTAATTTTGCTGGATAACCCTGGGAATCAGGTTTATTATCACAATATCCTAACATTTCTAAGGATAACATTAAGCGTAATTTTTATTTTTTTTGTTATTAAATTATTAGCATAAATAATACTTCCGAACAACCCAAATTATTCCATATCAAAAGCGACTAATCTAATGGGATATTTAGGAGGTTGACTTGTAAATATTCTGGCTAATTATAATAAAAATGCAACACCACTGGCATTATCATCGGCACCAGGAGAACCGGGAAATGCATCGTAATGGGCATCTATTAAAATAGGAGGTGATTTTTTAGTGTTATAAAATGGTATATCTAAAATTAAATTTTGATAATTTTTAACAGTTATTTTAAATTCGTATATTTCTATTTTTCCGGGATAATTGCTGATGGATGTACTGTTGCAAGTAAAAATGTCCCCCAAAAATAGGGATCTCTTTTTCTAATGATTTGGGTAAGATGATAGTATAGTCTTTGTTTTAATTCCATATTATGTAAATTTTTTGCCTAAAAAAATTTGTATTATTTGATTTATTTTTTTGTTGATCGCAAATATTTTACTTTTAGCTAGTATAGACTGGATGGGAATAACACCACTGGAAAAATATCTGGACTATACCATTAAATCGGCTATAGAGTGTATAATATGTGGTTTTATCAGCTTATCTCGATCGCCAAGTAAAGTAAAAAACCTGTAATTAGGAGAAGCAGCCATGAAAAAAGCCCTTTTTATTTTAGGCGCATTTAATGATGATGACCTAAATTGGATAATTTATAAAGCTAAAAAGAAAGTTCTTTTACCTGATCAGACTCTTATTTATGAAGGCAGACAAATAGATGCTTTATATATTATTCTAAGCGGAAATTTAAAAGTTGTAATCGAATCAGCAGGTAATAAAGAATTGGCGACAATATCGAAAGGGGAAGTAGTCGGAGAAATTTCTTTTATAGATACTCGTCCCCCTTTAGCAACTGTTAAGGCGATCGAAGAAGCTGTAGTTTTAGGCATACCTCGGTTAGAATTAACGCTTAAATTACAACAAAATACCGGTTTTGCTTCTCGTTTTTATCAAGGTATTTCGCTGTGTTTAGCAGAAAGAATGCGCGGTACAGTGCAACGTTTAGGATATGGAGTTGATTTAGCAGATTTAGAAAAAGACCCAGATGAACTTAGCCCAACTTTATTAAATAATTTGGCAATTGCTCAAGCTAAGTTTAATTTATTAATTCAAAAGGTAAATGACTGATGATATATGTCATATCACCAGCTTTGTTTGTTAAGATTCATGCCAAAAGTAATTAATTTTTTTACCAACAGTTTTGGTGGCGATCGCCTTTTTAGAAAAGCTTTTGTATAAATTTATCATTTAATTTAAAAAGCTAAAAAAGCTGTTCGACTCCACCGATCTAATTTGTTTTTTTTCTGAGGTTTGGCTGTTTTTTTGCCTCGCTTCTGAGCTTTTTTTGCATCAGATGCGAGGTACATCCATTTCTCAGAAACACTCTTTTTTATCTCTGTTTCTGCCGACAAATTTCTGCCGGCTTCTATTTGATTAATTGTTTCTTTGATTAACTCTAAACTTTTCGCAACATAACGCTGATTTGTTATCGGATCATAAGCTTCCCAATTTTGGGTTACTTCTTTATCTTCCCAAATAAACCAATCTCGATAAATTTCACCAGCATCAATATCACCGCAAAGATATAGCCATTCATCACCTGCATTATCATCTACTTCATGCCCTACTAAATCACCCCATGCTATCATCGTGCAGGTGTCTAAATTATTTTCTGAATTGATAACATTATTCCCAGTATTAACGAAGGAAAAAGTGCTGTTAAATTCCATAATTTTTCTTTGAATTCGATGATTTTAATATCGCATCCTTTCCTTTCACACTGTGCCAGTAGACTGTCACTATTTTAACCAATACACTCTGTCACCCACTATATCAATTGACAGGCGATCTCTCAAATCCTGATGCTGTCTAGCTTTTGCCTTCTTACTGGTAACAACATTTCTCTAATATACAGTAGACAATTATCAATCTGGCTATAGGGCAGGGGGAGAGGGGGAGAGGGGGAGCTGTCTCTTATACACATCTGACGCTGCCGACGATACTC
>CAWUOF010000351.1:0-5050 GCA_963923765.1 uncultured bacterium
CTAAGATATAGGATGTATCTATATTTAATAAAATAACTATAAAAAATGAAACCTTGAGATTTTTTTGATATAAAATAATATAAATTTACATTATTTTATATATTTTGCCAGTAAATTTAACAGAAAATAAAATAATATAAATTTTGTTGCAGAAATCTTTATCAAGAAATTTAGTAAGCATAATGTAGAAATATCTGAATAAATTAAATATTTTCCAATTAATTTAAAGGCGCTATATAATGATAAAAAAAACTAAATCAAAAAAAATTCAATTAGTCAATAGGGCTGCAATGTTTCGTCTTGCCCTCTTTGCTATTTTTTTAAGTATTATTATTTTTACAGGATGGTTTATTATGATTCGTATGCCTGGAAAAAGTTATCGCGGTCAATTACCCCCCTTAACTCCATCCGAAATAATCCTACAAAATAATCTAAAACAAACAGTAGAAAAGCTTTCTCAAGAAATCGGAGAACATAATTTTATATTCTATAAAAATTTAGTTACTGCGGCAGATTTTCTGGATGATTCCTTGGTAAAATACGGATATAAAGTACAGCGTCAAGGTTACGAAATATCAGGAAAAAAATACTATAACCTAGAAGTAGAAATTCCTGGTACAGATAAAGCCAATGAAATAGTTATTATCGGCGGACATTATGACTCTGTAACAGCAAGTCCGGGTGCAAATGATAACAGTAGTGGTGCAGCAGGAGTTTTAGAATTAGCGAGAATTTTTGCAGGTAAAAATATTTCTCGCACTCTGCGTTTTGTAGAGTTTGTTAATGAAGAACCGCCTTTTTTCTGGACTCCTGATATGGGCAGTATGGTATATGCGAAACGTTGCCAAGCCAGGGGAGAAAAAATCATGGCAATGTTGAGTTTAGAAACTATTGGTTATTATTCCGATATACCGGGAAGTCAAAAATATCCATTTCCTTTAGATTTAATTTATCCGGGAACTGGTGATTTTATTGCCTTTGTCGGTAATATTGATTCGGGAAATTTAGTTAGAAATGTTATATCTTTATTTCGTAAGTATGCTCAATTTCCCTCGGAAGGGGCAGCCTTGCCAGGAAAAATTCCTGGTGTGGGGTGGTCGGATCATTGGTCTTTTTGGCAGTATAACTATCCGGCTTTAATGGTAACAGATACAGCACCTTTTCGTTATCCTTATTATCATACGGAAGAAGATACTCCCGATAAGATTAATTATGATAGAATGGCGCGGGTAGTAGCTGGTTTAGAAAAGGTAATTTCCGATTTAGTAGGAATTAAGTAAGGATTAAATTATTAGGAAAAAACAGGGAACTTATGAACAGGAAATAAGCAGGAAAAATTAAATGATTAGGAAAAAACAGGGAAACTATGAACAGGAAATAAGCAAGAAAAATTTTTAGGTAAGATTATTTTACTGGTTAGTTTACCTCATTGGTAATTGATCAATGATATATCATTACGGTCTATTTTGAGCCAAAAATTTAGAACGTTCTACCAAACTAATAAACTCCGATCGATAACCTTGCAAATCTACACCTTTCCCCTGACGCGCCAACTTTAAAACTTCCTCAAAACTTGCATTACCTTTGTATTCAGAATTTCTTAATAGCATTCCAAATTCTGCTACTGCTGCCGCGAATTTCAAATTATTTGACGCATTTTCTAATTGTATATCCTGGTCAAGTAAAGCCTGAGTAATTAATAGAGAATTATCCTCTTTTGGTGGTTTATACCGCAATTTTACCAACATTAATTCATCACTATTATAAGCATTACTATCAACTTGGTTCTGTTGATATTTCAAGGATTCATCTGGCGGTAATTTTACATTACTTGCTCCCATAGGGATAATTTCATAAAGTGCTGTTACTGAATGTCCTGCACCTAATTCACCGGCATCTTTTTTATCATTATTAAAATCTTGAGATTGTAATTTTCGGTTTTCGTAACCAATCAACCGATAAGCTTGCACTTTTGCCGGATTAAATTCTACTTGAATTTTGACATCTTTAGCAATGGTTAAAAGTGTACCACCCATCTCAGTAACTAGCACTTTTTTCGCTTCTTGCAAATTATCAATATAAGCATAGTTGCCATTACCTTTATCAGCAATTTGTTCCATTTTAGTATCTTTGAGATTTCCCATACCAAAACCAAGTACAGTTAAGAAAATTCCTTGATTTCGATAGGTTTCAATCATATTAACTAATTCAGTATCACTAGAAACTCCTACATTAAAATCTCCATCAGTTGCTAAAATTACGCGGTTGTTTGCATTGGGGTCGAAATTTGATTTTGCCATTTTGTAAGCTAGTTGAATTCCTGCACCTCCAGCAGTAGATCCACCAGCTTCTAATTTATTAATTGCTTCTATGATTTGATTTTTGTCCTGACCAGAAGTAGGTGGTAAAACTAACCCAGCATTCCCCGCATATACCACAATTGTTACTTTATCTTTGGCAGTTAATTGATTCACCAGTAACTTAAAAGCTGATTTTAGCAAAGGTAGTTTATTTGGCTGGGACATTGAGCCAGAAACATCAATTAGAAATACTAAGTTACTAGGTGGTAAACTTTCACTATCGAAATGTTTTCCTTGTAAACCAATTTGCACTAATTTGTGATTCTGATTCCAGGGGGCTTGTGATATTTCTGTATAAATTGAAAAGGGTTGATTATCTGTTGGCGGTGAATATTCATAGGGAAAATAATTGATTAATTCTTCAATTCTAACTGCATCTTTGGGCGGTAAGTTATTTTCATTAATAAATCTTCTCACATTGCTGTAAGATGCCGTATCTACATCTATGGAGAATGTAGAAAGTGGGTGATTAATTGCTGATAAAAATGAGTTGTCTTCTATAGATTTGTATTCTTCCGTATTGTTGGGTAAAGGTTGATTGGAATTTATCCTCGCTGGTAGATTTTCGGAGTAATTATCTGCTATTTTTCCAGCTATAGGTGCTTGTTTAGCATCTTTTGTTAATTCTGCTGGTTTAACACTATCTGATTTAACTGTATATCCTGCATCTTTTTTTACATCTGCCGGTTTTGCTACATCTCCTGGTTTTGCTGCATCTGCTGGTTTTGCTGCTGCGGGTACTGCTTTAGATACTTCTGGTTTTTTTTCGGTCATGCAAGCTGTTATGATTAAGAGCGGAAAACAAGCAAGTAAAATTCTCAGTTGTTGGTTTTTGATAAAATTAGAACAATGTTTATTCATAATTCACCACTATTCACGGTTGGTTAGTAAATCAATTGATGATGACGATTGAAAAACTTTGCTAAACACTTTTTTAGGTTTTGCCTGCTTTTTGCTATAATTCTTGCCTGCTGGCAGGTAAAACATGGTGTTTTAGCATCTTGTTTTTGATTCTAGCCTTCCAAATAACTGATAATGTTAAATTGTATTTTTTATTTACTTTTGTTGATTTTGTTACTTAATCTTTTTAGTAGTTAAATTACTTTATTTTGCTAATTCTTAACAAAAGTAGGCTTTCTGCTCAAATAAATGATCTAAAAACTGGTATATTTGAGGGATTTAGATAAAAAATATCCCAAAAATGGCTAAAATCATGGATAAAATCTTACTAAGATTTTAAATCGAAGATTACTTGAATATTTTAATAAATGCTGGCAGGGCTTGGGTATGTCGATCGCCTACTATGGGAATTAAATCATTATGCCCTACATCAGTAATTTTAATAAATTTTTAAGGTTTATTTATCGCAATAAATAATTTTTCTTAATACCATATAAAAATCACATTATCTTTCCTATCGTCTATTTCTAAAATAGCAGCCTATAATCGAATTCCGAACTACATTTAAGTTTGCTATACTTTGGCAATAGATTGGGAATCCACTGTATATTTTTCCCAAAGCCAACCCGAAGTAATTGCCATTTGCGATAATATAAATAATAATGCTAATAAAATGTTTTTTAGAAATTGTTTTTGGTAAAAAGGATACATTAACAAATTAAAATAAAAAGAAATACGTTCAAATTGAGTAGCTTTTATATTTCTTTTTATAGAAATTTGCCGAAAGCAAAAAGCACCTCTGCCATAATTAAATTGTTGCCGCCAAAAACTGCGAAAAGTTAGATAATGGGAATGGTAAATTTCCACATTTTGGGCGTAAAACATCGGATAACCTTGATGTAATACTCGATCGCAAAATTCCCGATCTTCTCCTGCCGCTAGGGGAAAACTGGTATTAAAACCTCCTATTTCTTGAAAATATTTTCTCGGTAAAGCAAAATTATTAGAGGTAAAAAACTTAGCAGCTTGGGGATTAGAATTATAATAACTGTAAAGATAATCAATAAGTAATTGACTAGCAGTAGAATATAAATTATCTGTTAAGGCATTAATAACTTTTCCACCAATAAGTCGATCGGATATATGATTAAACTCATCTGCTAAGTTTTTTAACCAATTTTCTCCAGGCGTGCAATCATCATCAGTAAATGCTAGATATTTTCCCTGGGCGTATGCAGCCCCAGTATTTCTCGCCTTTCCAGGTCCACCGTGACTATTGTTAATTAAAGTTATATTAATTTTACTCTGAAAATGTGTAATTATATCCTCTAAAGGTATTGTGCCACCATCATTAACTATAATTACTTCAAAACAGTTATTAGGATAGTTAAGTTTAGTTATTGTTTCGATACATTTTCTTAATCTTTCTGGGCGATCGAAGGTAGGAATAACAACGGAAAATATAAGAGTCTCTGTCATTAGATTTTCTATTAAGTAACGAAAAAATCAATATTTTGTAAGTAATCAGGATTTATAGAGATTATATATCTTGCGAATTTTTTTTTAACAGGGAACAGTTAAAAAAACTTTACATAATTTTTGGTTAAGAATTGATTTTTTTATGTTTCAGATGATGGTTATTGATTATACCACATAATTATAGCAGTCCCTATTTAGGGGTAAAATAACCACCATTAAAATAAACAAAACTAGAAACTAGGTTTTTGTAATAACTTTTGCATCTACAACAAAACTTAATGAAGAAACTGTTAGAATATCGATCGCCCCCC